>JASFJX010000600.1:0-3362 GCA_050119385.1 Candidatus Thiodiazotropha sp.
TGAAGTAACTGAACCTCCAGCAGTAACCCTAAGGTTATTGCCCTCTTCGGGGTAAGTGACCGGCAACCCTCCTGCCGGCACTTCCCCTCTTTTTTGCCCTTTGTCTAGCCCTGCTGCGCTAAAAAACCAGCCGTAGTTCTATTCTAGGCGATTCTAAATAGCACCGCACTCCTTGTGCTGGTGTTATTCATAAAAACGGTTCTATTTGTTGGTTTCGTTGTGCCGTGTATTTTGTTTCATGCGTGCGAATTGAATGTCGATATTTTTAACACCAGCCAATTCGAATCCACAAGTAACTCTTATACCCATTTGTTTTTATTGGAATTTATTTAATAGGCATACTTTTTGCTCTCTATATCAATATACTTTATATATTGAGGATATATCTAACACTATTTTTAGTAATACATTCATCTTCAATGAGTTGCGCTCTTTTAGCCCGCTTACAAAAACATATCTCCAGGTGGAGATCTAAAAGAACTCAACGCTGCATTTACGATGCCTATATGAAGTAACTGAACCTCCAGCAATAACCTTCAACAAGGTTATTGCCCTCTTCGGGGTAAATGACCGTCGGCCCTCCTGCCGGTCTTTACCCCGTTTTTTATGGCGCTTGCCAAAACACCCCGCCTAAAATCTATTCTACATGGACATACATTTTTGCCTCTTCTAATGGGCGCCCGTTTAGTTTAGGTTAGTTTTTATTATGCTTATTGTCTACAGCACTAGGGTCATCCGCTAAGTCAAGCCCATTAAGCAATGCAACAACATGGGATTGGTTTTTTGTTTCCACTGCTTCGATTTCGGGGGCCGGGGTATCGAGTCAGCCAGAGAGATCGAATGAAAACCTTCGCTCATGGGACAACAATCCATCAGCACCTACGAACTCGATGCGGGAGCACTGCGTCGTTCGCGACAAAAAGCCCAGATTGCGGCATACAATATCTTCTCTATTGCCAAGACAGCAACTATCAACCGTGGTGAAACACCTGAAGAAGCAGAACAGGCTGGCTTAGACGCTTTGACTGCATCAATTGGCACCAATCCCGAGTATTCGCCAGCTATTGAGGACTTTATAGCACTGTATTAATACTAATCACAGCCATCCCATTAACTTAAGGCTTTCGATTCTAAATGCCACTGCTATCATTGAGCACATGCTGTTCTTTCTCCCTTTTAATGGATGCCTAGTTTGATTGTGGTTTGATGCCCCCCCAGATGTTTATACCGTATAGTTACATGATATATTCTACAGTGTTAACGAGAAAGCTTGGTCACACATCGTTTGTTATCAAATTTAGCATGTTCATTTGAAACTAAGTGATATGTACCCAAATAGTATCAGAAATGTATGATTCACTGGTCAGAAACAGTAATGGTACGCCCGTCCGCGGACACCTCCAGGTCTATTTTCTGACCATTTAAAGTACCTTCAAACTCATAACCAACTACTTTCATACTTGCTGAATGAGTAGCTTCGATTTTAGTAGGGACAAAACCTGTCATTTTTTTCTCAATGGCTTTCAAGATAGCACCTGGCACCATTTCAATAGGAAATATGACTTCGACTTCTTCGATTTTTCCATCAGGAAATACATCAAATTCAGCTAAATGACCATCTGATAATTTTCCCTGTATTTCGTAAACTACGGATCCATCTTCTTCAGTTTCCGTATTGGCAGTCAACAGAGTGGCTGTTTTAAAGCGTCTCTTAAGTACCTTCATTACAGTTTCGGGAACTTCAGATAAGGCTACTTTCTTTTCTGTTCCTGCAAATAAAGGCTGGACTCCAACTACAAGAATACTAAAGCAAGCAATGATAAAAGATCTCATTATCTACTCCTTAACCAAATGTTTTTTTGAAATCTTCACGAAGTACATCAAAGAATTCCTTGAGTGAGTTAAAGGTCGCATCCAGATCTGCGTAGTGAAAGTCCAGCTGATCAATGGCTTCATGCTGCTCAGATTCAACCTCTTTTTGCAGTTCAGCCTTAAAACCAGCAAGTTTTATTTCCAGTTCACAGATTTTTGCCTCTAGGGCCTGCTTGTGTGTTTGAATATCAGACATTTTATTAACTCCATAGAGACTTAATACAACAACTCACTGGTACCGATCAGAATTATCGGGATGATTACAAATACAAGTAACATATAACCGGCAACATAAATTTTGTTCTTCTGGGCTAATACTGAAAGGATTTCTGCAGCCTTAATTGGTATGCCTCGCAGGAAGGGAATACCGTAAATCACTACGACACCAATCAGATTATAAAGGAAGTGAATCAGTGCAATTTGCAAAGCGAAAATTGCATTGGCACCTGTTACCGCTGTCGCAGCCAATAGCGCAGTGATGGTAGTACCTATGTTAGCACCCAATGTGAACGGGTAGACTTGACGCAAGGAGAATACTCCGCTGCCCGCCAGAGGAACGATTAAACTGGTGGTTGTTGAAGACGATTGAACTAGTACCGTGATAAGCGTACCCGATGTTATCCCGGATACCGGCCCACGCCCCACTGCGTTGTGTAAAATGACTTTGGCTTTACCGACCATGACCACTTTTAGAATCTTGCCAATTGCTGTAATTACAAAAAAGATGAGGGTGATACCCAGAATTATCAAAACAGCACCAACAATCAGGTCTGAAAAGCCCATACTTCCAAATGTGTCTTTTAACAAGTTCAATGGTGGTTTAACCAGAGGTTTGATGAAGTTGAAGCCCTTTACCGACATAGACTCGCCACCCACCATCAGGCTCGCCAGGTAAGCCCCCATTTTTTCTAAAAAGCCGAACATTACTTCCAGCGGCAGAAAAATGACAACACTCAGCACGTTAAAAAAATCGTGTATAGTTGCCGCTGCAAACGCGCGCCTGAAATCCTCTCCCTGCCTCACCATTCCCAAAGACACGATGGTATTGGTTACTGTCGTACCAATATTGGCACCCATTACCATCGGGATAGCGATTTCAACCGGCATCCCACCTGCAACCAAACCAACGATGATAGACGTGACTGTGCTTGATGACTGGATGAGCGCTGTTGCCAAGACACCAATAACCAATGCAGTTACCGGGTTACTGGCAAATTCGAATAGCTCTTTGGCTTGCGACCCCGCAGCCATTTTGAAGCCGCTTCCTATCATCCCAACCGCAACTAAAAGTAGATAAACTAGGAAAGCTATACCTAGCCATTGCTTCCAGTTTGAAGATCCTGCCGTAGCAGAGGTTTGTGCAACTGCTTCGTTCACAGTTTTCTCCTTTGTCCATGTATGATTATTTATTGAGTAATACCTACTGAATGCTACTTATTAAAAGTGACAATGCTGTTACATGGATTATTGATTAGTGTCATAATCGTCAT
>JASFJX010000601.1:0-3361 GCA_050119385.1 Candidatus Thiodiazotropha sp.
CCATCCATCATATCCGACGGGGCGACGATATCTGCACCGGCCTTGGCGTGAGATAGGGCCTGTTTAACCAGGACCTCCTTGGTTTCATCATTCATCACATAACCTGTGGCATCGATCAGGCCGTCCTGTCCGTGGGTGGTAAAGGGATCGAGGGCGACATCGGTTATGATGCCCAGGGCCGGCACCGCCTCTTTGATGGCTCGTACCGCCCGTTGGGCCAATCCTTGGTTACTATAGGCCTCCCTCGCATCCTCACTTTTTGCCGATAGAGGCGTAACTGGAAAAAGCGCCATTGCCGGGATACCCAACGCCTCGATCTGTTTCGCCTCCGCAACCAGCAGGTCGATACTCATGCGTTCGATTCCAGGCATGGATGGAACAGCTTCCCGGACCCCATTTCCCTCCAGTACAAATACCGGATAGATAAAATCCGCAGGGGTGAGATGGGTTTCGCGCATCATGCGGCGTGAAAATTCGTCACGCCGCATGCGTCGCATGCGTGTGGAGGGAAAAGGGGATCGACTGTTGCTGCTGGGCATTACTTTTCTCTTAATCTGGGCCAATTCGCTAAGATAACCTATCATGCACTTCCTGAACCACTCACAAAGTGCCGACTATGAGTAAAAAACATAATTCACCCTACATAGACAATGTGACAGAGGCAACCTTTGAACAGAAGGTGCTGCAGGCCTCCCATGATCAACCGGTTGTTGTGGATTTCTGGGCAGAGTGGTGTGCTCCCTGTATCTCCCTGGCACCTGCCTTGGAAAGGGTTATCGAGGAGTTGGAGGGGGTGGTTCTACTGGCCAAGGTAGAGGTTGACGACAATATGCGGTTAGCCGGTCACTATCGTCTACGTGGATTTCCTACTGTGATTCTGTTTGTCGATGGGGAGGAAATTGGACGCTTCCATGGCTCCAGGTCTACCCATTGGCTGAGGGAGTGGATCGAGGAGCATCTAGCCTTACCTGGACGCTTAGAGCATAAAAGAACTTAGTGTTTTTTTGTTCGTATGCCCTGTTCATAAAAACCATCTAATCGTGCGAAAGTGTAGTAACTGGCTGAGCAATAGGCTATTTCTGGCTCTCTGGTTGGGCTGCTTCTAGTGTTAAAAAAATCCTCAAGTTTTCCAATTTTACGCCGTAATAATGGGTAATTGGTGTTTTATGGTTTCGATCCTCCTCCGGCGCTAAACAAAGCGCTTTAAGCCCACCCACCCAGGGTGGGTTTTTTTTATGCGCGAAAAGTCCTGCCGCTCAGAGCATCGCGGATAGGTGTTGGGCGTTTCAGGTCCCCTGTCTCTCCATGTAATATCAAATCAACACCATTAGCACAGCGCAAGCGTACCTGCAGTGGGCTGCGTGCCGGCGGATGTTGGCTGATATTGGCGCTGGTCGATACCAGCGGGGTTCCTGCTGCCCGACATAGCGCTGCCGCAATGGGGTGATCGGTAACCCGTACGGCCAGTGTGGTGTGCTTGCCGGTCAGCCAATAGGGTACATTGTGGTTCGCTGGGATTAGCCAGGTTGAGGGACCGGGCCAGCTATCACGAACGGCTTGCATATTGGGATCTGATAAGGTTCCAATATAGGGGTACAAGGATTCTATTCGCTCCGCGATCAGGATTAATCCTTTGGAAACAGGGCGTTGTTTCAGCCTCAATAACCTTGAGACCGCATCAGGATCAAGGGGATGGCACCCCAGTCCGTAAACGGCTTCTGTGGGATAAGCGACAATGCCACCGGTGTTGATGACGCGGGCTGCCAGCCTGAGTCGCCAGGAGTATGCTGTGGTATGCGTGTATTTCGTCATAGATTCTGTAACATTCAGTGAGTCAGGAAGGGGCCATCTGCGGCGTTATGCCTTTCACTAGCCAGCAAAAATATTTACTCCAAAATCCCATCTGTTACAAAATAATGGCATGATAACGGCATCAGGTATATATAATGCACCTAAAGTCGACCAGATCGGAGAATCTCAAACGGTGTTGTATCGATTCATTGGCCTTTGTCTTCTGGGTTTCATCTTTTCGACCCAAGGAATGGCACAGGTCTCTCGGTTCAGTCTCGCTGAAAAGAGGTGGCTAGTAGAGCATCAAGACCTAAGGGTGGGTGTGATAGAGATGACACCCCCCATCCTCTATTTCGATGGATCACAATCCAAGGGATTGGTGCCTGATTACTTGAGGGCGCTGGGTGATAAACTAGGACTGCAGTTGCAGATCCGCCAATTTTCGGACCAGGGGACGCTGCTAAAGGCGCTGCGAGAGGGTGATGTGGATGTGGTCGGTGCCCTGGTACATAGCGATACTGCTTCCCCCGATCTCCATTTCTCCCGTCCCTATCTAAATCTACCTGCAGCCCTTTTCGCTACCGACAAGATCGCGGATAAAGGGCTTACGGCTCTCGAAGGTCTGGAGATCTCCGTGGTCGCCGGTAGTATTTGGGAAGATGGGATACCCCATCTTCTGCCCTCTTTGAATGTCATGGCCTTCAAAGACCTGGATCATGCACTGAATGCGGTTATCGCAGATAGGGCTCAGGCTTACCTTGGAGATGCCGCAAGTGTTAATCATCTGCTCGCCACCTCTGGTAGCTATGATGGACTGAAAGAGATGATGCGGCTTGATTTGACCGTTGATCTGGCCATGGCCACACTGTTCTCCGAGTCAGTATTGCACAGTCTGCTGCAGAAAGGGCTGGACAGGCTTACCAGGGAGGACATGAACGATATCTGGTATAACTGGAAAAGTGTAGAAGCCCCCGTGAGTCAGGGGAGTATCCTGGTTACTTACATAATGTGGGGATTATTTCTGGTGTTGTGGAGTGTCATTCTTGCTTGGTCGGTGAGATTGCATTCTCAAAAAGCATTGGCTCATCATCGAATTAAAACAAAACGTTCAATCAAGCGGCTGCGGCGTAGGGAGAGCCTGCTCAAGCAGAAAATACTGACGCTGAAAAACAAGGCCAAGCATTATCGTTATAGTGCAAAGGCCATGCGAAAACAGGTCGACTTCATGAATGAGGTGCTACCTTCTTGCTCCTGGAGCTGGGATCCCAGTGATAAAACCTGTCAATGGGACGATGAGATGTATCACTTGGCCGGACGGAAGAGAGGGATCTTTACACCAGATCCTGAGTCAATCCTGAATATCGTGCATGAGCAGGACAAGCAGCAATTTGCGCAGTTATTCGACATTGACAACCGGGATGAAATCCGCGTTAGCTATCGCCTTCTACTGGCCGACGGGGGGCAAAGAAGAGTGCTCGACTACAGTTACTTTGTTCCCGGTGATAGTGAGGGCTCTGGCAAGCGGATGGGAATCTGTTGGGATGTGGATATTTTCTTCAGGTCTGACGGC
>JASFJX010000602.1:0-3358 GCA_050119385.1 Candidatus Thiodiazotropha sp.
TTGGTCCGAGCTATTTCTCTACATCGGCTGCCTCAAAAGCAGCAAAGTATACTTTAGACCTTGGGGTCGGTTACGAGGATGGCTGGGCCATCATAGATCTTGCTGATTATACCTCGACACCGGCCGCTGGTTCTGTTCCTGCCGTTGTGACGGGGCTTCCTGTGCTGGGTTTTACCGCTGTCACTGATACGGTTTTGGGTACCGAGCGTGGTGGCGTGTTCACTAGCCGTATAGTGGTTGATGAACAGTAGACTCTGATGTTAACCAGGTAATATGGAAGTTTTTTTCATTGCTTTTCGGTACAGCTTCAGCCATACGTTCCATGTTTTTACGACACGCTTGCATCAGTCCTTGCAAATAGAATGGAGCATAAACTGAGTGGTCATGATGCCGTGTGAAAAAATGTGACCTAAAGCCATTATAATGATGATTAAAATGCTTTCCGACGGCTTTAAGCGGAATATTGTCATGTCGAATCCCTTTGAGTTGGGTTATGTCCCGGCGGGATTGTTAGGTACATCACTTTGTAGATTTTAATGTTGGTTAACATGGCAAGATTATTCTATTTATGCGGATAAGCAACAGGATCGATATGACAAAGTAGAATTAGTCACCGGCTTAATAGTAATTAGCGGCAAACCGCACAGATTCGCGATCAGTCTGTATGTATTGCAAAGCCTTGTCTATCGAGTCGAAGGTATTTTGTTCTGTTGAATAGCGCAACCCGCGCATCGGCTTTAGAAATTTATTTATTCTCGCTGGTTTATCCGTAAGGCATAAACCGATACAGTATTTAGAAAGTCTTTTCCTTGGTCTGGCGCCACATTTTCTTAGTACCTTATCAAACAACCCAGATCCATTACGTGACTTTACCTCGACAATCAATTGATCACTCTCTATCGTTGTTAGAGATGTGTTGCCGATAAAATATAAATTACTGTCAACAGTGACACGTTCACCGCAGTGTTTACCAACAAGGGTAAATCTGTGATATCTCATTGCTAGTGAAGTCTTTAGTGATAGATCAAATTCATGCCTATAGTGATCAAAATAATTATTGGCAATAAATTCCAACTCATCAGTCGTTAGCTGCTTACGATTGCTGTTTTGTATGGGGAGCCGGTATTTTGTGGTTGTTTTGCGGGCGGATTTTAACTTGACTTCGAGATATTTGATATTGCTTTGCTCATACAATCTTTCTCGAACCTTGACCCGTTTTCGCCTTCCGTTGTGGTGGTCGAAATAGCATTGGTAATTGATATCGTCATAGTATTTCGTGCTGTAAGCAAAGATATTGTTCTCCTTAATTGTCAATACATCGAATGAGTCAGTCGCTTCATTTAATGCTTCGATAAATAAACTCACAGGTAACAGATACTTGTTGTCCTGTCGTTTCAATAATGCAGCTTTATTGTTGACCTCATTAAGACTGATCGATTCAAAATCATTAAGTAGAATTTCATTAAGCATTTTTATTGTTGACATTGAAGATCACCATTCCGTTAATATAGCCAACACTTGTTTGCGTTATGCGAGCATATCGCAACACCAAGTGTTTCGGTTGTCTTCTCGAACATAAGAGCGCGTTTTGCTAGTTCGCTCTTGCAGATCTAATTAAGCGTTATCCTTGCGTTGTAAAAGTACCGTGTAATCCAAGAGATAAGCGAACACTAAGCAAGAGGAGCACGATACTCGAGTGTCCCGCCCAGATATCCATATCCAATTTCATATCCATATCCATATCCATATCTATATCTATATCCATATCCATATTTGTATCCATACCTAAAAGTTTAAGAGCAGATTACTGCATAGGTGGATTGAAAGCGTCGTTGACGCGAATGCCAGTTTTCTCGTTTACAGTCAGTACCGCATCGCCTTCTCTCAGGTGTACCTGATCATCACTGGCAATGGCATGTTTTGTATAAGCGGTGACATTGAGGCCTCCGCTGCCACTGAGAATCAAACCGCCGTCACTGAACACCCTGCCCTTGATATCCATCTCCCCTCCATCGGGGTGCAAGCGATCGCTCCATGTAGTGACGTCAGTAATAGACAACTCAGATGAACCAGTGGTCACCGTGAGAGTGTCCAGAACAAGCTCAATTATCTCGAAGCTGAACTCAGTTTTATTGTGACCTGTGTCGATACTCCGATCATCATGTACTGTTATCGGTGTGGGTTCCTCAGTTGGTGTGCCGGTCGACGCTGGTGTGGGCTCCTCGGTCGGTGTGCCGGTTGAGGATTTTGTGGGCTCCTCTGTCGGAGTGTCGGTCGGCGTTGGTGTGGGCTCCTCTGTTGGCGTACCGGTCGATTTTGGTGAGGGCTCCTCTGTTGGTGTGCCGGTCGGTGTTGGTGAGGGCTCCTTGGTCGGTGTGTCTGTCGGTCTTGGCGTCGCGGTTGGCGTCGCGGTTGGAGTCGATGTCGGTGCCACGGTCGGTGTTGGTTTAATAGGTAGTGATGATAGGGGGCCAATAACTGGGGGCAGAAGTATGGGGGCAAACGCAGGTTGGGGTAGTGGTCCAAACCCTGGTAGGTTTATATGCTCCATTCCAGCCCAGTTATTATGGAGCTGCTCCTCGCTATCGTTACTCTTGTTCTGGTTGCGTTTTTCCATGACTACAGGGTCAAAGGGTTCGTCACTATCTTTACCCATGGAAGCTTCGCAATCATCGAGGGTATAACGCTCTTCGGCAATTACACTGTTATTTAGCAGAGCGAGGCAGAAGCTTAGTGTAAGTCTGAAGAGGCGGGGAGGTGTGCTCGTCATGGCTTAATCATTTTTTAACAAAAATTTAATATAAGCGTAAGACAATTATGCTGTTTAAATAAATAAGGTGTACTTGAATAAAGTCACATTATTGAAAAAATTACGGTGTAAAAAAGCTGGGCAGGAAGCAATCGGTATTTAGTTATTGGTAGATAACACTCTCAGAAATAACTATTCACCTATGCCTGTAAACTAAATCGGGCTGCTTTAAAAATCATGTAATTTAAGTTGTAAAACATGAACCATTAGGAATTCTCATTACCTTGAAAGGGGAAAAGGTTTATTAGTGTGATTGCGCTTTTTACGATGTCTTGGGTCGTTGGATTTCACTGTCCGGTCATTGGGTTGGCGAAGAAGCCACGGAGGAGATCGGTCAAGTACAGCAGGGAAAGTCGTATTCCATGATGGGGTATAGGGAGAGAAATGTAATGATAACCCAGGAGAGAAGTCTGGCATTAACCAGGTAAAAACTTGTATGACCGTTCATTGCCATATTAGCGATCTACAGTTAACGGTGATATTGGCAGCTTCTGAATGTTAAGCTGAGCGATGTCAGTGTGTGAAGATTATTTTTTAGTATTGACTCGC
>JASFJX010000603.1:0-3356 GCA_050119385.1 Candidatus Thiodiazotropha sp.
GCAGGGGCGGAGCTGCCGACCTTGGGTCCCTTGCCGGCGACAGGCGTGCCGGCCGAGCTGTTACAGCGGCGGCCTGATCTGCAGGCAGCCAGGTTGCGCATCGCCGCGGCCGACGCACGGATTGCAGCCGCGGTAGCGGCCCGCTATCCCCGCATCGATCTCAGCGCCGCCCTCACCAGCTCCAGCAGTAGTGGTGAGCTTTTCTCCGACTGGCTTGGCAACTTGGCCGCTCAGCTGGTCGCCCCCCTGTTCGACGGCGGTCAACGCAGTGCCGAGGCGCAACGGGCGCGAGCCGCGGCTCTGGAAGCATTGAACGAATACCGCCAGGCGCTGCTCGAGGCCTTGGGCGAGGTGGAAGTGGCCCTTGCCACAGAGTTCGGACAACGGCGCTACCTTGCCAGCTTGGAGAATCAGCTGCAACAGGCGGCAGCGGTGCAGCGTCAGGAGAGACAGCGTTACTTTCAGGGCGATTCTGACTATCTCTCCGTACTCGATGCCTTGCGCTCCCGCCAGGCGCTGGAGCGTCAGCAGGTAACCGCCAAACGCCAACTTCTCAGTGATCGTATTAATTTGGTGCGGGCGCTGGCAGGCGGCTGGTCCATGACTCCGCAAAAGGATGATGAGAATGACCGATAGTGTATCCAGTCCGAGGCGCTATGTTCGTAAGCTTCTCCTACCCGTCGTGATTATTGCGCTGACAGGGGTGGTAGTGACCTATATGATGACCACCTCTACCCGTGCTCAGCGCAGTAAACCGGTTCGCCAGGCCCGTTTGGTTGAGGTTGTCGATGTCGTTCCACAGGCCAGTCGCCTCACCATTGAGGCCTGGGGCACTGTGCTGGCGGCGCGTCAGGTCACTTTGCAATCCCAGGTGGCCGGTGAAGTGAAGCACACCAGCGCCGCCTTCGAACCTGGCGCCCAAGTCGCCGCGGGCGAACTGCTGCTGCAGATCGATCCGGCGGACTACCAGCTCGCCATACGCCAACGTCGCGCCGACCTGACCAAGGCAAAGGCCGAGCTGGCATTGGAAGAAGGGAAGGGGAAGGTGGCGGAGCAGGAGTTCGAACTCTTGAGCCAGGAGACTGAACCCTCTCGGGAGCAGCGCCGTTTGATGTTGCGCGAGCCCCAGCGGGAGACCGCCCGCGCCGATGTTGCCACGGCGGAGGCGGCCCTGGCCGCCGCTGAGCTGAATTTGGCGCGGACCCGTGTCAAGGCCCCATTCAATGCCCTGGTCATGGAGCGGCAGGTCAATATCGGTACCCGAGTTGGCAGTGGCGCCAATCTTGCCACCCTGGTCGATACCGATACCTTTTGGGTGGAACTGGCGCTACCGGCAGCCAGCTTGCGCTGGCTCAAACTGCCTGCTGAGGCGGAAGCAGGCTCCGAGGTGCGGCTCTACCAGGAGCAGATTTGGGGTGAAGGGCGCTACCGCGAGGGACGGATCATACGCATGCGCGGCGACCTGGACCAAAAGGGGCGCATGGCGCGCCTACTGGTTGCGATCAGTGACCCACTGGGCCTGGCCGATGAAGATCTGCCAGTGTTACTGCTGGGGGCCTTCGTGCGTGCCGAGATCACTGGGCGCGAGCTGCAAGATGTGCTCTCCCTGGATCGTGCTTGGGTGCGGGATAACAACACCCTGTGGGTCATGGACAGGGACGACAAGCTGGCCATTCGCCGCCCGCCGTTGATCTACAGCGGGATTACAGAGGTCTATGTGGGTGACGGCCTTGAAGCCGGGGACCGCATCATCACCAGCGAGCTGGCAGTGGCCGTGGAGGGAATGCCGCTGCGCACCACGGCGGTGGCGACCGGGCGGAAACCATGAACGGACAGCGCAAAAGGGGCCCCATCGCCTGGATGGCGCGCAATTCCGTCACCGCCAACCTGCTGATGCTGGTACTGTTGTTCGGTGGTCTGTATATGACCACACGCATCCAGCAGGAGGTATTTCCCGCCTTTGAAATGGATCGGGTTACGGTCAACATCGCCTATCCTGGGGCGACACCCGAAGAGGTGGAACAGGGGGTTGTGTTGGCGGTTGAGGAGGCGGTGCGCAGCCTGGATGGTATCGATGAGATACGTTCCACCGCTGCCGAGGGGAGTGCCAGGATCGCCCTGGAACTGCTTTCCGGGGTCGATGCACAGATGGTCTACCAGGATGTTCAGCAAGCGGTGGCCCGTATCACCACCCTGCCGGAGGATACCGAGCGTCCCCGCATCACCCTCGATGTACATAAGCACGGAGTGGTTGATATCGAGGTCTATGGGGATGCCGACGAGCAATCCCTCTACCAGGCCGCGCAACGGGTGCGTGAGGCGCTGCTGCAGCAACCGGGGATCACCCAGGTCGAGCTGGAGGGTGCGCGTTCACTCGAGGTGCACATCGAAATCCCCGAAGCGAATCTGCGTGCGCACAATCTGACACTGAACGAGGTGGCGCAGACGGTGCGTGCCATGGCCGTAGACCGGGCTGGCGGCAGTATCGAAACCCGGGGTGGCGAGATCCTGCTGCGGATCAATGAGCGTCGCCAATGGGCGCGGGAGTTCGCGGCACTGCCTTTGATCCAAGGCGAAGGCGGGGTACTCCTGCGACTCGGTGAAATTGCCAGTGTGAGCGAGGGTTTTGCCGACAGCAACCGGATCGCCATCTTCAACGGTAAACGCGCTATCGGGGTCGATGTCTCCCGGGTCGGTGTGCAGACACCCTTGGGTATCTCGAAAGCGGTACGGGAGGCCCTGCCGACTATTCGGGCTAGTCTGCCGCCCCAAATCGAGCTGGATATTCTCAGAGATCGTTCAGAAATCTACCTGCAACGCCTCAGTCTGCTGCTGAAGAACGGTTTCATCGGTCTGGCCCTGGTACTGCTCTTGCTCAGCCTGTTCCTGGAGTTCAAGCTCGCCTTCTGGGTCACCGTCGGCATCCCCACCGCATTCCTCGGCGCGTTGTTGTTCCTGCCGGGGATAGGGGTTTCGATCAACATGGTCTCCCTGTTCGCCTTTATCGTTGCTTTGGGCATCGTGGTGGACGATGCCATCATCGCCGGTGAAAACATCTACGAATACCGCCAGCGCGGCATGGGTTTCCTGGAGGCGTCGATCCGCGGCGCCCAGGACATCGCCGTGCCTATCGGATTCAGCATTCTCACCAATATCGTCGCCTTCCTGCCGATCCTCTTCGTACCTGGCTCCTTTGGTAAGATCTGGTCGGTTATTCCGTTGGTGGTGAGCAGTGTCTTTCTGATCTCCTGGGTGGAGGCGCTGTTTATTCTGCCTGCCCATCTGGCCCATGTGCGGGACCGGCGCAGCACACGCTGGGGCGAGGCGTTACACCAGCGCCAACAGCGCTTCAGCCT
>JASFJX010000604.1:0-3347 GCA_050119385.1 Candidatus Thiodiazotropha sp.
TTGTAAATGTTGTATTTGAGCGTGAAGGTTCGAAATGGCTAGTAGTAGAGTTTGCAAATTTATCGTTGGTGTATGAATAATCGGCCGAAAACAGCTTTTTTGATAAAATCATGCCTAACAAAAACACAAACTCTGCTCCCTTCGGTCGCCGGACCTCGCTAACGCTCGGCCGGTTATGTTGACGTTAAATTTCAAAAATAGGAAGTAAGTGCCGTGAAGAGAATAGTTTTACTGATTATTACATCTGTAATATTAAGTGGTTGTGCTACTTATCATAAGACGATACCAGATGAATACGCCGGGCCTACAGCTACTATACAGGATACCGCTAAAGTCGCTGATTCAGGGAAAGCAGATTTTTTCTACCTTTCGTATATTGACGGAAAAAGAATAGAAGATAGTCGCATTAAATCGATGGTCGCAAGCCATGGACTGGGTAATTACTTGAAAATAGTTCTGTTAGAAAACAGCGTGCCATCCGAAGAACATATCTTCACAGTAGTTGGGAGAACAGAGTATGCAATGCCTATCAGGGCGCTTGCTGAAACGGTATTCGAGGTGAAGGGGGATATTACTTTTACTCCGCAAGCAAATGAAAAATACGTTATTAAAGGGAGCTTGACTGAAGAAAGATCACTTGTTTGGCTTGAGAAAGAATCGAGTGGTGAAGTCATAGATCAAATAGAAATAATAGGTTCCTCCGCACTTGGTTTCTGGAGCAAGTAAATTTAACAAAACATTACAGCGGATAAACCGCTGAATGTGGCGTTAGCATCTCTACATAACATCAAGGAGCGTTCATTTAATGACGTGGGAAAGGTTTGGATATATCTGCCGAAAAGTAAGCGCTGGAATTGGTGAGAATGAATCAGTATCCAGTTGCGTTGCCAGAGTGGAAAAAGGCGAGTCATGTGCACTATACGGTAAGCGGCTAGATAGGCTTTCACTTCCGAAGAAAATACTAGATCAAATTGGATCTTTCGATAATAAAGATAGAGCTCTTTCTGCTCTAAGCATTTATAAGGGTTTAAACCTTCCTGAAAAATTTGAAGAGCCGATGAGATTTAAGCGGGTGGTTGCATATTTGAGCTATGTAACATTTGTATTCTATATCGTCGTAGGAATATACCAAGTAAAGGTAGCTCCCACTTTCTTAAACGCATTTGAGAATTTTGAGCTTTCAATCCCTAGCTATCTTGGCTGGTACCAAGACTACTGGGGCTACTTCGTTCTAGTTGTTTCAATACTGCTCATTTCTTCATTAGTTATTGGGCATCACCTGAGAAAAATTTTCAGGTTTGAACTGGATATCGAAAACTGTTTTGTCCTCAAATATATGGTTTTTAGGAGTATTAGAACGTCCTATATGAAGGTGATTGATATCTTACAATTTCCGATTACACGTACAGACGAGAAAAATAGAAGCACCACGTCCGAATTGAGTAGGCACCTTCAAGAGGTTGAGGCCTCAAATATGTCCATCGCGGACGAAATGCAAGAATTACTTCGGGTTGAGATGCGTTTTCTCCTAGAAAGGTGTGAGCAACAAATGAAGTATATTTCAGTTTTGGTCGCTCTTGTTGTTGTTTCTGCGATCTTCTTTTTCTTGGCGAGTGCGTATTCGCCAATATTCGTTCTAGGGGAAACAATATGAATAGAATTAAGGGGTTCACATTAATCGAATTAATGATTGTTGTTGCAATCATAGGAATTCTCGCTTCGGTAGCTCTTCCTGCTTATCAGGTTTACGTACAAAGAAGCGAGGTGGTCGAAGCCCTTAGTATGGCTGGTACCATCCGGGAAAATGTTACGAACTACTACGTAGAGGAACTTGAATTTCCTGCTAACAACCAAGCCGCTGGCGTGCCTGAAGCGAATTTTCTGATAGGAAATAGAATAACCGGTGTTGTAGTTGAATCTGGAGCGATCCACGTAACAATGGGAAACAAAGCATCCGCGCCGCTTCAGGGTAAGGTTCTGTCATTTAGGCCAGCAACTGTGATTGGTAGCCCTAAAAGCCCAATTGCTTGGCTCTGTGGTTATGATGAACCAGTGAATGGTATGCAAGCTATTGGCAATAATAAAACTGATTTAGAAAAAGAGTTTTTACCGGCAGCGTGCCGAGGTTAAATAAAATGCTAACAAGTTTGTCCAGTTGACGTTTCGGTCTACGCTCCGTTTTGGGGTGGCTCCGCCACTTTACCCAAAACTCCACTCCAACCAAAACGTAACTGACAAAGGCGTTATGTAACAAAGGAGAGGCATCTTGGCTAAGGAACTACTTGAAGGGCTGCATGAAAACTTATGGTCTTCTTTAAGACATATTTTCAATACAGATAGAGTCATGCTGGGTGTTGCCTATTTAGTTAATTTCTCAGCATTTGTACTATTGCTTGCGTTGCTTCCTGAGCAAGTCACATCCTCACTTATCGCAATTGCGTGTTTAGCTTTGCTTAATGGTTTACTGTTCCTGTCATTGCGTAACAGTAAAACGGAAGTCCTGGCCACAATTGAAACGTTGTCACAAATGTATCAAGACAATGAGCTTAATAAATATTTTAATTCTGATAAGGCTGCATATTACACTCTGCGCTACAATCTATGGTTATTGCTAATTCCGGGTTTAATGGCTTTTGCAATAGTTATTGCCTTGGCAATTGAATATGTTACATAAAAATGTATAACGAGACGCGGGGTCTCGTTAATAAAGCTGTTAAGGCATATGAAATATCCGAGATCTAAATTAGATAATAGAGGGTATGAACTCTTAGAGAACCCATATATTTACCCGGGCATGACTGAGAGAGGTGTGCCTCATAAGAATGTAAGAGTGTGGGTGTATCCCTCATTCGAGCCTTTTGTTTCATTTTCAATTTCGAAATTCAAAAAGTCATACTATGCAAGAAGAACGGTCTGGGATCATAGGAAACAAGTTTTAACTGAAGAACCACAAACTTACTGCGCAGAGGTGGAGATTCAGGAAGAAGTGATAACAGAACTAGTTTCCACGCTATCTGAAATTAATATACCACCGTTCGAGCCAGACGAAATGCTCGGTATTGATGGCGTTACATTTGGTGTAACATTCGAGCAGTTTATGTCTGAGTCTACCTTACAGTGGTGGGGCTGCTACCCTGAATCTTGGCACGAATTGAGGGCGTGGCACTGTAAATATTTGAGCAAATTAGATAGCCTGTTTTCTAAAAGTAGTATCGATATAGAGCGGGCCTTAACAAGTGGCTGCTAGGATCGGGTCAGAGGAGGCCGCAGCCTCCGTCTGCCCACAGAACCGTGCGTACGGGTCCGTACACGGCTCCTCACGAAAGTCTTACCCAATGATGAAGCTC
>JASFJX010000605.1:0-3343 GCA_050119385.1 Candidatus Thiodiazotropha sp.
TCGGGGACCACCTTTTTCAACAGCGGCAGCTGATCTCTGCTACGGCTGTCATCATACATCAAAGCCGGCGTTAACGGATTGCCCGCTTGGTCTGTAAGCAGCAGAGTGGATGAGGTGCCATCCACGGCGATCGCCGCGATATGGTTGTCGCCACAGTCGCTGCCGATCTCAGCCAAAACCTCGACCAGGATCCGCCACCAGATTTCCGGGTCTTGTTGGCTTTGGTGAGGCTGGGGTCTCTCCGGTCGAGGCAATGATCTGCTTGCGGTGGCCCTGACAGTTCCAGATTTATCGATTGCAATAGCCCGGCAGCCGGAAGTGCCCAGGTCGATGCCGATATAGTGCTCCATTATTCACCAGCCAGGCGCAGACTCAAGTGTCGGTTTTCATCTGCGCAAGGGGTGCCTGTGGTTATCAAGGTAGTGTCACCGCCTTGGGTGATATCCAGTTTTCGGCGCGGTGCTCAGCGACAACAGTGGTATAGATCCCGCCACGCACATTGAACTCAGCGGTCAAGCGCATGAAACGTGGCTGGGTTGCACAGACAAGATCGCTGAGGATCTCGTTGGTGACCGCTTCGTGGAAGGCGCCCTGGTCACGAAATGACCAGACATACATCTTCAATGCCTTTAGCTCTACGCATAGCTTGTCGGGTATATATTCCAGGGTCATCTCGGCAAAGTCGGGTTGCCCGGTCTTGGGGCAGAGACAGGTGAACTCCGGGATCTTGATACGGATGGTATAGTCTCTATCCGGCTGGGGATTATCAAAGGTTTCAAGATCTTTGCTCGGTTGACTGGGCATGGTCTTCTTAATCTCGTCGGTAAAATGGCGAAGAATTATACTCGAGCCGGAACCTAGTCAAAAGCATTACCTCAATATAATAATGATAACAATGGGTTAGGCTTATTACTTAAAGTGTTAAAAATCAAACCGTACTCTGTAACAATCCCCCTCTTTGGTGTATCTTAGCCGCCCATGCGTCTGGAGAAAATCAAGCTCGCCGGGTTTAAATCATTCGTCGACCCAACTACCGTGCCTATTCCAAGTAATCTGGTCGGGATCGTTGGGCCGAACGGCTGTGGGAAATCGAATGTTATCGATGCCGTGCGCTGGGTCATGGGCGAAAGCTCGGCCAAGATGCTGCGTGGTGAATCGATGGCGGACGTCATCTTCAACGGTTCGAGTGCCCGCAAGCCTGTAGGTGCCGCCACCATTGAATTGCTATTCGACAATTCGGAGGGCAGAGCGGGCGGTCAGTATGCCCAGTACAATCATATCTCGGTCAAGCGCCAGGTCTCCCGTGACGGTCAGTCTCTTTACTATCTCAACAGTGTGCGCTGCCGACGTCGGGATATTACTGATCTTTTTCTCGGCACCGGCCTTGGTCCTCGCAGCTACTCCATCATAGAACAAGGCATGATCTCGCGCCTGATCGAGGCACGTCCGGAGGATCTGCGCAGTTTTCTGGAAGAAGCGGCGGGCATCTCGAAATACAAAGAACGCCGTCGCGAGACAGAAAACCGTATCCGCCATACACGGGAGAACCTGGAACGCCTGACCGATTTGCGGGAAGAGGTGGCGAAACAACTGCAGCACCTGAAACGCCAGGCTGCCACCGCGGAAAAGTATCAGGAACTGAAGCAGCAGGAGCGCCAGGTCAAGGCGGAGCTATTGGCACTGCGCTGGCGCACCCTGCATCAGGATCTTGAACAGCGCCAGCGACAGATTGCCGAGCTGCAGAATAGACTCGAGGAGGCCGTTGCCGAGCAGCGTAAGCTGGAAGCGGCCATCGAAGCGGACCGGGATAAACATACCGAAGTCAACGATCAGTTCAACGAGGTCCAGGGTAAATTCTATAGTCTGGGGGCGGAGATCAGTGGCTTGGAACAGGCAATTCAGTTTGCCCGCGACTCCCAGCGTCAGCAACAACAGGACCTGGAGCAAGTGGAGCTGGCCCTGCAGGAATCCGAAGCCCATAAGGCCCAGGATGAAGCGCGCTTGGGTGAGCTCAATGCCAGTCTGCAGGAAGAGCAACCGAAGCTGGATCAGGCGCGGGACGAAGAGGCAAAGCTCTCTGAGGCTCTGCATGGGGCAGAACAGGCGATGCAGGCCTGGCAGCATGAGTGGGAGCAATTCAATCAGCAAGCCGCAGAACCGGCCCAAACCGCCCAGGTCGAGCGTACCCGGATCAACCACCTGGAACAGCAGGGGGGAAACCTGGAAAGGCGACTGCAGCGACTGGATGAGGAGCTGGGACGCCTCGATGACAGCCAGTTGTTGAGCGAAATAACCGAGCTGGAAAACGACGAAAATCAGCAGAAGAGCGAGTCAGATGTCTTGCATGGCCAGCTCGATCAGGCGGTGGAGCTGATTAATCAGCAGCGGGAAAAGAACGCTCAGACCGCCAACCTGTTGGACCAGTCCCGCGCCGATTTTCAATCCAACAAGGGGCGCCTGGCTTCACTGGAGGCACTACAACAGGCGGCCTTGGGGCAACAGGACGAAGGTGTCGAGTGGCTCGAGAAAAGTCAGCTGACCAGCGCCAAGCGCCTGGCCCAGGAGATCAAGGTCGAACCACGCTGGCAGCAGGCGGTGGAGCTGGTGTTGGGATTTCATCTGCAGGCTGTCTGTGTGGAGGGAATCGGTCAAATCCGGCAGCAATTGAGCCAACTGGAGAAGGGCGCCCTTGCCTTTTGGGATACCCGCGCCCAGTCCGGTGATGTTAATCCTGCCGCTGAGGAGACCTTGCTTTCCAAGGTCACATCGCCCTGGAGTCTGCAATCACTGCTGGGCGGAATTAAACTGGCGGACAACATCCATGATGCCCTCGCAAAACAGCAGGGATTGCAAATGGGTGAGACACTGGTCACGCCGGATGGTGTTTGGTTAGGCCCTGACTGGTTGCGTGTCAGTCGAGAATCCGATGAGAACGCCGGTGTATTGGCCAGGGAAGAGGAGCTGCGCAATCTGAAACAGACCCTGGCGGAGCAAGAGCGCAATGTCTCTGAGTTGGCCGCAACCCTTGAACAGGGGAGGGAGTCACTCAAACAAATCGAACATAACCGGGAACAGGCCCAGGCCGGTTTCAACCAGCTCAACCGGGCGCTTTCTGAGATCCGCGCCAGTCTGAGCGGTAAACGCACCCGTGCCGATCATCTGCGACAGCGCCGTGAGCAGCTGCAACATGAACAGCAAGAGATTGCCGACCAGATCAACACCGACAAGGAGTTGATGGAGGAGACCCGATTGCGTCTGCACGAAGCACTGGAGGCGATCGAGAATCTGGGTAGTCGCCGCGAGTCCCTGGTGAAGCAACGGGATCAACTGCGCGAGCAGGTGG
>JASFJX010000606.1:0-3339 GCA_050119385.1 Candidatus Thiodiazotropha sp.
ACTGACATGCTTGCACGCATTGCCGTTGCAAGGTCACCAGAACCGAGCACCACTTCATCACCACTGACTATGTCTGTCGCGATGGCACGAAAAGGGACAGGCAAATTGTCGAAATCATCAATACGGATAACCGGGAGTGTCAAACGCTTCAACTCGATTTCGAGGTTTTGACCTTGAACAAGCCCTCCGGGAAAGATCAATCCGGACTCATCCAAACCCACATCGAAATCGACCAGGAAACCCATTTCGTCGCTTTTGCGACGAAGCGATCGCTGGGCGCGTGGAGGACGGTCGCTAAGCAACTCCCCCCAGTCGGCCTCACTAACAACCTGTTCCAATGCTTCGGCAGTCATACCGGAAGCGTAGAGACCACCCACGATGGCACCCATGCTAGTGCCGGCGACGTAATCTATCGGTATCCGCATCTCTTCGAGCACCTTGAGAACACCGACATGAGCTGCACCTCGCGCTCCACCACCACTAAGGACAAGACCTATGGATGGCCGTTTGAGTTCCGGTACGACTCTTTCGGGCATGCTGTCGGATGTAGCCGTGCCAGTCAGAAAAGCATTGACAACCATGAACAGACAGTGGAACCTGAGCTTTGACTGTCTCATCCTGATTCCTTACCCTTCATGTAAGCACCTCATGTGTCAGTCTCATATCATGAGATCTAGCCTATTCATAGCAAGAGATCTTGGCAATAAGATTAAGCCACCTTCTTGAGCAGAATCATGAAAGAGACTTTATCGATTTTTTTGGCGGTTAACATAGAATAATGAGAACGGACAAAGAATACTCTGGCCCTCATCCAATTATACAAGAGGTCGTAAATGCAGATACTCGCTCTCTATGGCTAATTTAACTGCTGACTCTTTAAACTCTGACGTATAATGGTTCTGTTTCTTCGGTTTGCTCATCGGTACACACTCTTTGGTTAGGGCTCAAGATTACTTGAGATTGTGTGTCCGGAATAGTCTAGCCACTTTAATCTTACCCGAAAGAAGCACGCGTGTGACGTGGTTGCTTCTTTGCTTATCCTCAAAAAGCCCGGTGACCGGGTTAAGACTGATCGCAGGGATGCCATGCGTCTGGCTCAACTCTATCGCGAAGGGGATCTTTCACTCGATGCTTTTTGTAAAAAAGGCATCAATAACCCCTTTTTTTTAACTATTGACAAAATAACTATAGTTAATCAGACTAGAGACTAAGGAGGCGCCAAATTATGAGCAGAGGAAGAGGCTTTGGCCGCGGGGGCGGCCGAGGAAAGATGTTTTTCTTGCAGTCCTGCCTGTTGGTGCTGTTACACCGGGAGTCGGGATACGGCTATAGCCTGATGAACGGTTTACAGGATTTTGGCTTTCAGTCCGAAGCAATGGACATCAGTATCCTCTATCGGGCGCTGCGCGAGTTGGAGGCTGCGGGGTTGGTCAGCAGTTCATGGGACGAAGAGAAAAGCCTCGGACCCCAGCGACGCATGTACACCATCACCGCACAGGGCGAGGCTGTCCTGGTGGAGTGGATGCAGTCTCTGCGACGACGGCGCAAGGAACTTGAGGCGCTTGAAATGGCATACGACGCCATCAAAAAAAGTAATTGAATGAGGCATTAGACGAAAGTAAGGAGTCAATCATGCCCTACAAAGACAAGATGGAACCCCATAGACAAGGGCCGCGCGCCGGGCGTGGATTCGGGAATTGCAACGGACAAGGTGGTGCTGGGTGTGGCATGGGTCGTGGTGGCGGGAGAGTGGGGCGAAAGCAAAGCCAGGGCCGCGGACCGGGAATTGTCGGTCAGGGTAGTTCCTGGCCCTCAACTCGACTGGATAGCCTCCAGGCCGCCATAGAAGCATTGACTGCGCGGTTGAGCAAAGACGTGTAATGCACAGTAGAGAGTGGGCAACCGTTCTCTTTCGATCACCGAAAATAAACCAGCAAAACTATGAAAATCGTCATCACCGTTGCCGGCAACAAACTCGAATCCCCCTTCACCCCGCGCTTTGGCCGCGCCCCAGCGTTTTGCCTGGTTGACAGCGACACGGGCGAATGGACATGCCACGAAAACCCCGCACTTGAGGCTTCGGGTGGGGCGGGCGTGCTGGCTGCGCAGTTAATCGCCAAACTCGGTGCGCAGGCGGTCGTGAGTGGAACATACGGACCGAAAGCCTTCGATGCCCTTTCCCCTGCCGGCATCGAGCTGTACCTCGCGCCGACAGGCGAAACCCTGACCGCTGCCAACGTGTTGGCCTTGTTCAAGACAGGCAAGCTGAACAAAGCCGACGCCAGCCACGAGGGACAGTGATGCGTATTGTTGTTGCGAGTGGTAAGGGCGGCACGGGCAAGACCACCGTCGCCACCAGCCTGGCGCTCAGCGCCGACAATGCCGTCTGCTTCATGGATTGCGACGTGGAAGCGCCCAATGCCGCGCTTTTTCTCAACCCCGCCTTCGACACCCGCCAGGATGTCGGCATCCTCCTGCCCGTCGTGGACGAATCGCAGTGCACGTATTGTGGCAACTGTGCCGAGGTGTGTGAGTTTCACGCCATTGCTGTCATCGGCAAGAAGATCCAGGTCTTTCCTGAACTCTGTCATGGTTGCGGCAGTTGTACATGGATCTGCCCCGAAAAAGCCATCAACGAACGGCTGGATGTGATGGGTATGCTCGAAAGCGGAAAGTCCGCCAACGGCATTGACTTCGAGCGTGGCGTGATCAACGTCGGCGAACCAATGGCCCTACCAATCATCCGCGAGTTGAAGAAATGGCGTGGATCGCCATTGCAGGTGTCGTGCGACATCATCGAAATCCGCGATGCGCCGCCCGGCGCCTCCTGTCCGGTGGTGGAGAGCATTCGCGGCGCCGACTTTGTCCTGCTGGTGACCGAGCCGACGCCCTTCGGTTTGCACGATCTGAAGCAGGTGGCTGGTATCGCCCGCAAGCTGTGTATTCCCGCGGGTGTGGTGATCAACCGCGACGGCATCGGCGATAACGCCGTCGAGGACTACTGCACCGAAGCGGGCGTTCCCATCTTGTTGAGAATCCCGATGGAGCGGCGCATCGCCGAGGCGATTGCCGGCGGAACGCCACTGGTGGTTGCCGCGCCCGAATATCGCACCAAATTCCGCACATTACTCGACAGCATTACCGAAAGGCTTGACGCATGAAACAGTTGGTTATCCTCAGTGGCAAGGGTGGTACCGGAAAAACCAGCGTTACTGCCGCTTTTGCTCATCTCGCCGCGCAAAGCGTCCTTGCCGAGAAGATCATCCTGGCCGATGCCGATGTGGACGCCGCCAACCTCGAGCTTGTCCTCCAGCCGCAACTGCGCGAGGAACAAGACTT
>JASFJX010000607.1:0-3335 GCA_050119385.1 Candidatus Thiodiazotropha sp.
CTTACCGGAAACATTAGATCTAAGCCTATTTGACGAGATCAGTATCTTTCTAGATCCGATGAACTGGGAGATGACCCAAGAGACACAAATGAGTGGAGTTGTTACCGCTTGGGGCACTTCTAGCATTCCCGAACCCTCCGCTTTACTTCTCCTGGCAATGGGTTTATTGGGAATTGGTTTTACTATCAGGAAGAGAAATCAGGTATAAGATTAACTCTGGCTAAGCAGCCGCTGGCCTCGCACTAGCCTGCGGGGCCTTTTGGTTCGATTGATGATCAAAAGGAAGATCCGTTATCTATCGATGAGATATCAATATCTGATTGGACTTGCTACAGCAAAGTAAAGGATACCCTTACCTAACTGGGTAGTTTGAAATAGCGGCTGAATTACTGGAGTATACAGTCACAGGCAGAGTTGATAGGAACGATCGTGCCTCCACTGGCGGCAAAAGCGGCTGCCTGTGACTGCATCTCAGCAGTCACCTCAGGGGAGTCATTTGGATATATCGCGGATGAGTGATTGCCGAGTGTAAAACGTACTATAGTATTTAATACCTCGCCAGGTGCTGCGATTGTAGTTGCTGATATACTGTCGGCACCGGAAAGCAAAGCGAAGTTTTCCGTAGCAGCGTTGGGGATCACTGTGTCGCCCAATATTTCAATGATATGTAACGGATGCATTTCAACCGTAGCAGCAGCAAAGTTGAGGCTATCTACCGGGTCAAGTACGTTCTGCCAATCACGTATCCAAAGATCAAATTCCTTACTACCGTAGACAATACCCAAGTTGGCAAGGTGCTCCAGTAATGGTTTGCCAAAAGAAAGTGATTCGGGGTCAGTTAATAAATCACTCCAGGTGCCACCCGGGCTACTCAGTGTTGCTGTGGTGATATGGTTATCGATACCGAGAAAAAGCGGTCCCTGAAGGGCGCTCCATGATAGCCCGAAATAGTGTATCCGTGTTCCGTCCAAATCGGGCAACTGGTCCCCATCAAGATCCATGGTGGGAATTGTCAAGGCTAGATGAATTAGATCAGCTGAAGTCTGGCGAAGGGTGTCACGGCCGCTGAGCGGATTAAGAGCCATATATCCGGGCAGCTGAATACCATTGTCGAATATACCGTCAGGACTGTCTATTCCCGTGGTATTATTATAGGCATCAAGGAAGAAATGGCGTTCATTATCCCCAAATATATTGAATGTCGAAGGATTGCCCGGCCCCTGAAAGAAGAGATTATTGGGGTCAGTAACGCCATGCAACGTATGATCGATAGCGACTACCACGAATCCAGCCATTGCCATGCTATCGGCTACAGCTATGGCGCTGGTACGATTCTCACTGATTCCATGCATGAAGATTACTACTGGCCAGCCTTCATCAGGCTTTGTCATTCCACTATCTGCATTGGGTTGGGTGACAAGCAACGGAATGGTAAGTGTCTCTGTTGGTGCCGGTGTCGGGTCATAACGATTGGGTTGGGTTCCCTGTGTTGTCAGCCATATACTTCCGTAAGGATTGAGCTTTGATTGATAGTAGGGTGTCTCTGTTGTGCCGACTATAATGTCTGCAACACCAGATAGTGTTTCATCGACGTCGCTCGTAGTGAGACCTGTACGGATAAGATCTGTAGTTTGAGCCTCCGCTTGGAGGGCAACAGCCTCGATTACATCGCTTATTGATTGAGTGGATAGACTCCAGGCTGCGATGATATTTTCTGGTGCTAAGCCTAGCAGATTTACCCCTTCGTCGAGTACTGGACCAACTACTTCACTAGCCAGTATATCCAGGTAATCGTCGCCAGTAGTTGTTTTAGATGACCAGGCATCCTTTATTTTTTGGAAATCATCATCTGGTCTAACCGGAGTGCCAGAGATATTAGTAATACCTGACAGTAAGTAGAACATGTAGGTATTTTTTGGTTTCAATGGCATGAGTGGCAGGATATTCAGCAACGCTTCACCTGTTTCGGTGATTCTACTGACTTCAAGTTCATATTCGACCCCGGGAATTAGTACTGTTCCGGTATCGGCATCCAAGACAATGATATTTGCGGTTGATGATGGTTCGAGCGGATTCATTGGCTCTGCCGTGTTTAAGTCGGGCTCATCATTGAAAGGAATTTGTATCGAAGCAGTTGTCGAAAAACCATCCAATGTGTTCACAAATGATAGATTGCGACCACTGTTGTTGATAGCTTGATCGGACGGAATTGGGATATTTAGTGTAGCGTCGGCAGAAGCCGTATCGATAAACCAAATATCGTTGGGGTAAGGAGCAAAGTCGCGGTTTTCTACCGTAGATAATACTTCATAGCGAGCTATGAAAGTTGAATCCGATTTCGTGGACGATCCATTGTTATCATTACAGCCCACTTGCAAGAATGCGGATAGAGCTAAGATTAGATAAACTCGGCTAGCCAACTGCCCACTCCTTATGGATTTAATAATTCAATATTTTATTTTAACCGGTGCCCGAAGCAATACCATCAATTCCAAGGCGCCAATCGTTTAGTCATGATCGCTGCTGTCCTGCATAGTTTACTCGATTTTCCATTGCGCAGTCAGGTATTTAAATTGTCGTAAAGGTGATGGAGTAATTGGGATAATTTATTTCGACACTCAATGAAATTGCACTTAAATTGCATAGGCGAGCGAAAATGCGCCGGGTCCCACATGCACGCCGGCTGTTGTGCTCATGACCGAGTTTAGAACTTCGGTGCCCTTGCTGCGCGCATACTTGGTAAACTTGCGGATCTGTGGGTGTATTATCATCTCTGTGGGATCCCCCGCATAACTTAGGCTGATTGTGTTGGTCTTAAGGCCTTTGTCGATGGCGGCGACTGCTATCTTCAGGAGCTTCTCGATTGCTTTGTCAAACTCCTTGGCGGTTGTAAATGTTTCAGTGTCACCCTGATGTGCGCGAATGATCGGTTTGATGCCCAGTAGTGTGCCAGCCTGATAACGTAACCAACTGACACTTTTCTCACCCTTCTGACTCGCGAGTTTGCGTACATAGTAGAGATCCCGCGGTACCAAAAAGGCGTGAATACGCTCACTCAAAACATCAGCGCTCCTGCAAAGCTCATCGAAATCCAAGTTTTTCTCATGTAGAAGCCTAACAATCTCGTGTACCAACACTGCCTGTCCGGTGAATAAGGTCTTGCTGTCGTGAACGCGGAAGAAAAAAGAGCCGTTGATCTGTGCCTCTTTACGTTTTTGCCGCAATGCGTTCAGTAACGGTAGCTGTGAGTTGCTTAGGTTCTCGAAGAGTTTGCTGCGCGTGCTGCTGATGGTAACGATCAATAGCCGGTCAAAGCGCTTGATGGCACGTTCAGA
>JASFJX010000608.1:0-3332 GCA_050119385.1 Candidatus Thiodiazotropha sp.
GGGGGATCTGGTGGCGCAAGTCAACGGTATCGATGACGATAACGCCTCCGTGCTGACGGGATTTTCCATTGAGATTGGCGGTGATCTGATCGTCGATAACGCCCAGTTGCAGTTGGGCGGCAAGGGCACAAGCTCGATTGGCGGGAATGTTACGATAAGCAACACCGGCCTGCTCACTACGCCAACCGGCGTGTCGACACTGGATCTGCAACTGCCGTCGGGCACGCTGCAGGTGGAGGCCTTGTCGGCGATCGATCTCAGTGGCCGGGGAGATTTCGATAACAGCGGCGACTGCCATGGAGGCAACTCATACTATGTATCCGGTGACTGTACCCATGGCGACTATATCAAAGCCCAATTCCCCGCTTCGAGTGGCGGTGGAGGTCTCGTCACTATTCAAGCCGAATCGGCCATCGTTGACGGCGCCATTAGGGCCAACGGCATATCGTCTAGCAGTGCCGGAGGCGGTATCCATATCGCTGCCACGCAACTGCAGGGGGTGGGTTCGATCGAGGCCAAAGGCCTAAACAATGGTGGTGGCGGCAGGATCAGTCTCCATGTCGATGACAGCAGCGGTTATCAAGGCAGCTATGCCACCGAGGGTGGCGTAAAGAGCTCAGGTTATTCGGCTGGAGCCGGAACCCGGTTTACCCAGTCGGCTGTTGACGGTACACGAACATTGGTGGTCGATAACGGCGACGCCGACGGCACCCCGCGCGCTAGCACGCCCATTCGATCTGTAGGCCGTCACCTGATCCAGTCGGTAACGGATCTCGGTAATGATCAATGGCGCATTGCCGTCGGGGAAGACCCAATACCGGTCAATGAGGTGTTCAACGGCGTTGTGCCCTGCAGTCTGGGTGAATGTCTGGTCCAATATCACACTGTTCACTTGAATACCCCGGCACAGCTCACTATAGGCAAACCTTTTCCTTACAACAGCGAAAGATATTTTCACCCATACGTCCGGGTGTTCCGAGACGATGGCAGCCTGACAGTCGATGACCATGTGGCTCAAAATACTTGGTATGACGATCAGATATTCAATCTGTCGGCGGGAGATTACATCATTGCAGTCGGGATAGCGGTACTCAATTGTTATGAAGTTTGCTATTTCTATCAGGGGATGTCTATCGAGGAAGCCGTCAATGGGGTGATGAAGCTCTCATATCACAGTGACCTGCCTTATACAATGCCTGCTTACAGTGAAGTCCCTGCGGAAGACTTGACCTGGCAACTGCCGGCCATTGGGCAGGGTCTGGCAGGCCGCTATGTCAGCCTCGACGCCGATAATCCTGACTCGGCCCTCTATCGCGTGATTGACAACACCCATGAAACCCTGGTTGTCGAGTCCACGGTCGGTCTCAGCGGTGTTGTCGGCAATGAGCTGATCGGTGTCCATGTTTTCGAAACCCTCGCCGTCAGGAATGGGGCCTCGGTGGATTTTGGCGATGATCGCGTGATCATCAACGACCTGGCCGGTTCGGAACTCAACGACGCGGAACTGATTGTCTCCGATCTGGATGCGGAGACAGTCCAGCACTTCTTGGCTGGCAGCCGGGGCACCCTGGTTCTGACCGGCGCTGTGCAGATTACAGACGATTTAGCCATGTCGGGTGGCACCCTTGTGGCGGATAGCTTGAATCTGACGGGCAACCTCACACTAAGCGGTGGCGCGCTCGTGGTGAATAATCTGGACCTGACGGGCAACCTCACATTGAGCGACGGCGCGCGCATCTGGGTCACCGGCCCCGATGGCATGACTTTCGGCAGCAATATCACTATCGGCGGCAATATCACTATCGGCGGCACGGGCACCCGTATACATGCACAAACCCTCTCCGCTGCGAATCTGCTGATCGACGGGGCTGAACTGAACGCCTCGACGATCACCATCGCCAATGATATTACCCTGAGCAACGGTGCGAGCGTCTCGGTGGATGGCGCCGATGGCGTGAGTGCCGGAGGCAATATCGCTATCGGCGGCACGGGCACCCGTATGGATACCCTAAGCCTCTCCGCTGCGAATCTGCAGCTCGACGGGGCTGAACTGACCGCCTCAACGGTCACCATCGCCAGCGACATTACCCTGTCCAATGGCTCCAGTGTAATGCCGCCCGCGGCCGATACCGACAACAAGCTGATCTTTCCCCTCCATGTCACGGCGGGGGGCGCCGTGATCATCGATGCGACTTCGGCCCTCGATGCCGATGGCAAAGGCTATCCGTCCGATTACTACTCGGCCCCGGACTTTGTGGTGAATAGTGCGAACGCCGGTTGCCATGGTGGCCAGCGCAGTGACGCCGCCGACGATTGCACCCATGGCCGCTTTGACTTCGCCCAGTATGCGGGCAACGGCGGCGATTACTCAAGCTCAACCAATACCGGTTACGGCGGTGGCATCATCAAACTGCAGGCGCAGTCGCTGTTGCTGGATGGCGAGATGAGCGCTCGTGGCATTGCCGGTTTAACAGGCGGTGCCGGCGGCAGTCTGGATATCAGCGTCGATCTGCTGGAGGGCATTGGATCCCTCGATGTGGCCGGCGGGAATGCGACCTCGAGCAGCAGTACGCGTCGTTCCGGCGGCGGCGGCAGGATCGTCATCGCCGCAACGGATGACTCGAACTTCTTCGAGAACGGGAGTCGGGTAATCCGGGGCGGCAGCTATAACGGGACTGACCATGTCGCGGGCTCCGGAACAGCCTATCGCAAACTGGCGAATGAGACCTTTGGCCACCTCGACATCGATAACGGCGACGTCACCGCGTCCCAGGGGTCGACGCCAATACGCGCTATCGGCCGTCACACAATCAGCCAGGTGACAGAGTTGGACGACGGCGGATGGGAGGTCTCGGTCGGTCCTGACCAAGGGCTACATCTTGAGTATGCGGACAGCGTCAGTCGGGCCGACTCCATAAAGTTTCATGCTTTTACCCTGGAGGCCGACCAGGAGGTTGCTTTCAGCTTACAAAACGAAGGATTTGACGGGCATCTCTATCTACTGAGAGATGACGGCCAGATCGATGATAGTGACTATATTCTTGACGCGAGATATATAGACGCTCCAGTTACAGCGCATTTGATTGCCGGTGACTATATTGTTGCGGTCAGTCGAGATTACTTGAGTATGTCCGAGATAATCGCCGGTGAAAATTCCAGTTTTTACGGGACCTATCACTACACCTTGGCTATCGATACCCTTGGTACCTGGCGCCCATCCGACACGGTGACGCAGGAAGGCATCGCCGGCTTGTCGGTTGACCTGGATCTGAATGACCCCGACAGCCCGCTCTATGTCATTCAATCCAATAGCGACAATTCATTCATTATTG
>JASFJX010000609.1:0-3330 GCA_050119385.1 Candidatus Thiodiazotropha sp.
CACAACCTGAAGCGACATTTAAGCCAGCTTTTCCGGCGCTTATACGAATCTCGCCAGGAAATGAGATCTCACTACGGCCGGGATCCAATTATCATGCAGACTGATGCACTCTGGGATAAACTCAAAACCGGCGGCCAAATGGATTATTACGGCCTTTGTGGGGCCTTGGAAGAGGGTTTGTCAGGATCAGGGTTTGTCTGGGCACGGAGGAAACGTTTGTTGCCTCCGGCCCATTTTATCAATCAGATGTTACCGAAGCCTATGGCGCCATCGCAATGCAACCATTCCGTATATGAACCACCGCCGCAGTAACCGTTGGCATAAGCCCCTGTGTTGTTGCTCTGGTCTTCCGCCTGGCGCGTCTCGCCGTCCACCTGGATGTAATCCACTTGCACGTCCCGTCCGCTGGCATCATTGGTGAAGTTCACCGTGATCTCCCCGCTCAGACTTGTGGATACACTGTAGTCCTGCATACTGGTGCTAAGCGTCCAGGAGGCAACCCACTCGTCATTCACCCGCAAGGTGATATTCTCATCGCCATTGGTACCACGCGCGCGAACCACTAGATTTTTGTTTTCGCTGCTATCGCTGTCATTGTCACCGAATACAATAGCACCATCGCAATGCAACCATTCAGTATAGGAACCACCGCCGCACTGACCGTTGGCATACGCGCCTGTGTTGTTGCCCTGGTCTTCCGCCTGAAAGGTCTCACCATTTACCTGGATGTAATCCACTTGCACATCACGTCCGCTGGCGTCATTGGTAAAATTCACCGAGACTACCCCGCTCAGATCTGTGGATGCAGTGTAGTTCTGCATACTGGTGGAGAGAGTCCAGGAGGCCACCCACTGATCATTCACCCGTAAGCTGATATTCTCGTCACCATTGGTGCCACGCGCGCGCACCAGGATGTTATTGCTCCCGCTACTGTCATCGTTGGTATTGTCATCATCAGTGTTGTCATCGTTGCCACTGTCATCCTCGGTGCCTCCGCTGCCCACGGTAATATTTGAGCTCCCACTGCTTTGATAGCCTTCGGTCGCGAGGATCATATAATCGTGACTTCCCAGGTTCAATCCAACACTGGCCCATGCATCAAAGTGATTACCGCTGGTGATGGTTCCGCCTGTTCTCCTCTCCTGCCTGACACTCCAATACTGATAAAACGTTTGAGTGCCTTCAATAGACGGGGCATTGACCCTCTGTGTCCGGTAGATATCGTACGTACCACCATCACTGTTCACTGTACCAAGATAGGTCCCCGTGGGCCGCCAAGAGCCCCAGTTATCAACAACATAGTATTCGATAAGCGGATTTTTTGTCCAACCATAGAGCGCTAAAAATGAATTACCAGACGGGTTGAAGCTACCTGAGTAGGTAACCGCACGGCGTCCACCGGTACTCCATCCCTTCCCACAAACAAAATTCCCGGTATTGCTCCATGAGGTGCTGTAATTGCCATCGTCTCCCAGTGTCATGGAGACCGTTCCCTGAGAATCTGTCCAGAACGAATAGTAGTAACCGTCATCGGTGCCTGTCTGATTTGTTGAGATGGTTTGTGCCTCAACCATTGAACCATATAAACCAACCATGCAGATCAATGCCACAACAGCACTTTTAACGCTTGGGGTGTTTATTTTAAACTTTAAGTATTTATCAATTATCTCTCTTGAATTAAGGCTTAGATAAACCGAAGAACGAGAGGACACCTTTTTTCCACTACTATGGATTGAATTTTTGTTAAGTTCCATTACTAGTCTCCATATGTAAACTTCCACACTAAATAGCCAATAGAAAGATAGAGAAAGAGAAGCTATTGAAAGTTTTATCCTTCTAAAGATAACAAACGCCTAATAAAGAGCTATATATAACTTTGCTTTTATATTGAATACGCCGACCTTATCGACTGCATATTATTGCTACCCAGTCAATATATTAACAATATTACAATAGGTAAATCGCGAAGCGGTTAACGAATATAGTTAGTGCGCGCCAAGACACTCAATGGATGTTGGTAAGCGCCTGACGGTTGTCTTTCGTAGAAGCGGCATGGATACCGCGTGAGCCCCGTCAGCACAGGGATGCGCCCTGAAGGAAGTGCCCTTGGGGTATGCTGTTGGGGCGATGGACGGGCACCTGTTGGCAATTCTGACCAAGGAACCGAGCCCATCAATCCTTTGATTAAATCAACACCTGAACTCACAGCCCCAAGCAATATTAAACTTTATTTAATTTAATTTAATTTACTTTATTTTACACCGGCAGCTTATTTCGCGGCCAAAACTAAAAATAAAAATATAAATTAAACGATGGGTTTCGAACGGCTAGCCCACTAATAAACCAGCAGATTTTTAAACAAAACTTAACACCTGTTTTATAACAGTCTTTGAGTAATTACGATTACATCATCAAATGAATTCCGCCACCGCACTCACCGGCATGACCGATGCAAAGTGTGACAAAACGCGAATATCTATAGATTCAGGGATAACTTTGATTATCAGGATAAAACAAATGCATTGCGAGCAATACATTACCTCACTCAAGATGCGACTTGATTTAAAGATTCAGTTACAACAAAACAAGCGTGGCATATTACAAAGCTTGAACAGACTCAGTATCAGTTTTGCTTTTTAAAATTCCCTGATTTTTGTGCCTAAATTCACAACAGGAGCCCAACAAAACTGTCAACATTCCGACCTCATGGTGACGACCGCCAATTAGTCAAATGTGATTTAACTCGGTTTTCGCGAATGAGTTAGGAAGACTCACCGTGTCAACGAAGTACCGAGGTATTGCTTCCCTCAGCATACCTCGGCCTAAATGCTAAATATACGGAGTAGGGAGAAAAATTTATGTTACTTAAACATACACGTTCAATTTTATTCTTAGCGACCCCCTTGATACTGGGAATGAATCAAGCCTATGCCTGGAGATACATGACGGATGATATCGTCGAATATTGCGATGGAAAAGGCTATGAGCTAACGTCCGAATATCAATCAGACAGCTGCAAGGCTTGTCATCAAAGCAAGGAAGATCAGGCCGCCTATGATGCAGGTAATCTTGAGTATTTCTGCCCTGCGCCCACGACAACACCAGAACCTACTGAAGAGCCCACACCTGAGCCTACCGAAGAGCCCACGCCTGAGCCTACCGAGGAGCCCACGCCCGAGCCTACCGAGGAGCCTACGCCTGAGCCTACCGAGGAGCCTACGCCTGAGCCTACCAAGGAGCCTACACCTGAGCCTACCGAGGAGCCTACGCCTGAGCCTACCAAGGAGCCCACGCCTGAGCCTACCGAGGAGCCCACGCCTGAGCCTACCA
>JASFJX010000610.1:0-3327 GCA_050119385.1 Candidatus Thiodiazotropha sp.
CTAATATCAGACATTGCCTTGTATAGACGACTAGATTCAGGGCGGTCAATCGCTAATAAGTTACAACTAACTATGAGCAGTAACACGACAACAAAGATGGAAGAAAGTGCTTTCATGTCATCCAACAGCTTTATTAACGAGACCCCTTGTCTCGTTATACATTTATAGCAAGACCTCTATATAACACCCAAATCAACAGAATATCAATAAGTTAGATTCCTGCTGTCCCGTTATACATTCTCAGTAAGTCGTGACAGTGGCAAACTGTGGATTTTGGAGGAAAATCATGGGGTCAGCCTACTGAATCCCGCAAGCCACGTTTACTTGATCAGGTGCGAATCGCCTGTCGGCAGAAACATTTCAGTCACAGAACTGAAAAGTCTTATGTTTACTGGATACGTCAGTTTATCCTCTTCAATGACAAGCGACACCCCAGCGAGATGGGCAAGCAAGAAATCGAAGGCTACCTCAATCACCTGGCCTCACGACGTAGCGTCTCTGCCAGTACCCAATCTGGAGCCCTGAACGCGATTGTTTTCCTATATCGTACTGTTTTACAACAGGAAATACCTGAGCTTGATAAGTTGAGACGGATCAAACGCTACAAATCCATCCCTGTTGTGATGTCAAAGCAAGAGGTAGAAGCCACCTTTGCCCGGATGAGCGGCACCACTCGCTTGATGGCAGAACTTATCTATGGAACAGGGATGAGAATCCATGAATGTATGTCTCTGCGAGTCAAGGATATCGATTTCGACCTTCGCTCGATTACGGTTCGAGCCGCTAAGGGTAATAAGGACCGAGCTACACTGCTCCCCGAGGCCTTGATGCCGGCGCTACGTAGTCACCTCACTAAAGTAGCGCAATTACACAAATCTGACGTTCTCCGTGGCAACGGCTACGCCCCGATGCCCAATGCCTTGTACAGAAAGTACCCCTCCGCATCCAGATCACTGGCCTGGCAGTTTGTCTTCCCTTCAACGGTGGTCCGGCCCTGGCTCAATACCCATCAGATGGCCCGATGGCACGCGTCTCCCAGTACGCTTCGAAGGGCTTTTAAGCGCGCTGTACAGCAAGCGAAGATCCATAAACATGTGGGGCCGCATACGCTGAGACACAGTTTTGCGAGTCACTTGCTGGCAGCTGGAACGGATATCAGAACCATCCAGACACTACTAGGGCACAAAAACGTTGAAACAACGATGATTTACACGCACATCACGCCTGATCACAAGCATGTGTGTAGTCCGCTTGATCAGTTAAAAGATCTTCTATAGCGGGACAACAGACTCATCGGTCCAACTGGGACGGACCGATCAGCATCATATATGTTGGTGGTTTCTCTGCAGGTGAACTTCCCAAATGTCCGCTATGAAGTAATCGAGATTCATAACACTTGCCCTGGTACAGGTTCGCTAAATGGCCGTGTGACGGCACCAAAAGACCAAGTCGGCATGGTTTGAGGAAATGGGTCGAAACCCTATTGCATAATGCCGGATTAATTATATCCTTCTCAGCTAGAAGGGGGTTTTGCCCACTTAGCCGGTAATCTCTGTTAATCCCGGCCGACTTAACCCGCTTCACTCTGTTGTTCACGCAAGACTTCTCTGGGGATGGAACCCCGCCCCTAATACTTAGCCATCGGCCACGCGCCGATACCTGAACCCCGCTTCTGCGGGTTTTTTTATGCTCGAAATAATACATGTGGAACTATGAGATTACCTGTCATTCGCACCTTTGTTCGGGATCAGGACCGCTGGGGTAGCGGCGAGTTTCAGGCTTCTCGTGGCAAGCGCAAGCATAAAGGTATCGATATAGCATGCCCGCCTGGTGCTGAAGTCTTGGCCGTGACCGGTGGGGAGGTGACTCGAATCGGTTTCCCGTATGACCAGGAGCCGCCTCTGACCGGATTCCAAGACGAGGATGATCGACGTCGGTTCCACCTGAAGGCGGCGCTGCGCTACGTCGAAGTGACTGCACCGGGAGGGCGGCGGGTGCGCTATTTCTACCTCGATCCCGAGGTGAAGGTGGGAGACAAGGTTGCTGAGGGGAGAATACTTGGCATAGCTCAAGACCTGCAACCGATTTACCCCGGCATCACCGATCACTACCACTTCGAGGTTCTGACGCCGTCCGGTGTGGTGGTGAACCCTTACGAGTTCCTTGAGGACTTGCTTTGATGTGGCTGAGCGACCTGTTGATCGCTGCGGCCTCTCTTTTGATGCTGTTCAGCCTGGCGCTGGCGCAGGTTTTTTACTGAGGACGAAACCATGATTCAGGCAGGCGTGATCACAGCCGTGACGACCTTGGGCAAGATGGGCTTAGGCATCATCGATCAACTGGTCGAGGATAAAGACCTCAAGCAGAAGCTTGCCATCAAGCAGATCGAGTTGACCTATGGCCTGATCGAGAAGCTGATCAACACCACCACCATTCCCTGGGTCGATGCGTTCGTCAAGCTGATGACCGGCTTGATCGTACTGGCCCGGCCGTTGGGTAGTTTCGCGCTGACCTGTGTCGGTATCTACATGCACCTCAAGGGAGTGGAAATCGACCAAGCGGTTCACTACGGCCTCGATGCTGCTTTCCCCGCCTGGGGCGCGGCGCGTGAAGCGCACAAGAAGCGCGAGGCAGATGCTCAGAAACGAGGTGTTTCTGCCTACCAAGGATTACCGCCTTGGGAATAGTTATCGAGAGGAGAAAAGGTGAGTGAGAACAACGCAACCGCAGCACCCGCAAGCCCGCTACGATTTGAAAAAATTGTTGCTTACACACTCAACTCGCTCATCGTCCTCGGGATTATTGCAGGCGTGGGGAGTGGGTTTAATTCTCGGCTTAATACTTCTGCAATTGATTCTCTAAGGGTGTCTGTGTCCTCTCTGGAGCAGACCATAAAGGAGATCGCCGCCACCCTTAATGAGACGGCGCTCATCAACGCCACACAGACGCAGCAGCTTGTGTACCTGCATGACCAGTTGAACGAATGCCAAAGCGATCTCAAAGAGCTTCGGAGAAAATAGTGGCAGTTAAGAAGAAGGCCACCACCAAGAAGACAGCGACCAAGTCCACACGCAAGGGGCGTGGTCGGGGCGCGGCGGGGACAGACGGGTTGACTGATACCGCCCGCCTGGCGATCCAGTATTACATCGCTGATCCGCGCATGACTCAGTACGACGCCTACATGAAGGCGTTCAAGGTGGACAAGGCGACCGCCTTGGGAGTCGCCTCTCGGCTGTTCAACACGCCGGAGGCGAAAGCCTACCTGGAGCAACTGCGCGAAGCGATCCGCGAGGAGTTCAAGATCGAACTCAACGACATCGTGCGCGA
>JASFJX010000611.1:0-3322 GCA_050119385.1 Candidatus Thiodiazotropha sp.
GGTAAATACAGCAAAACCAAAAGGCCCAAGTGACGACGAAAGGCATATCATAGATGAGCTCAAGGAAGAGTTCGTTCGTGCAAACAGTCGGTTGGCAAATGAATTTGGTCTTGATCTGGGCAACTGGTATTGAGGTATTGTCGTGGGTGTTGTCGGTAAAGCAAAGAAACTACATAGAGCGTTGACTGACGCTACTATTCCCCAGAGAGTGGTCTTCCATCATGTACCGAAATGTGGGGGTACATCAGTTGGCAGAGCATTGAGGCGGCGTTATCTGTTAAGTCAAGGTACAGTTACTCCCGAGTCGAGTTTTCGCGCTTTCGAGGCTTTTACTGGACGCGCCGATCGGGAGCAGATGTTGGTAGATGTTTTAGATCTGAGGGAACAGATGTTTCTATACCTGCTGTTTGAAGATGTACGGTGCGTTTCGCTGCATGTTCGATATAGTGAATCTGCCCATAATCTATTTCATGGCATGTATAAATTCATTACTATACTTAGAGAGCCGGTGTCACGGTTCATCTCACATTATTTCTGGAGCTATGGAAAATCGCATGCGCATGCAAGGATTGAAGAGCCTATAGAAGAATTCATTCAAACTGAGCGCGCAAAGCAGTTGGGTGCAACGTATTCAGAATTTTTTAGTGGTCTACCGAAGCTAACAGACTTTGCATCAGACGATGCTGTAGTAGCGGCGATATCTAACCTGAATAAGTTTGATGTTGTTGGTACACTGGATGACCTTCCCGCTTTCGCAGAAAACGTGAGAAGTGAAATTGGTATCAAGATACGAATAGGGCACGAGAACCGCTCTCGCAGATCCTTATCTGAAGTAAAGAGAGTCATATCTCCGGAGGTCAGGCAGAAAATCGAGGAGCTTTGTGAGCCGGATGTCCGGATTTGGAAGTCGATTCGGAATTAGTCGATTTGTCTTTTCCTGAAGCGATGTGTGTTTATGAGAACCTGATAGTTTGTTGATAACACGTGGATATGTCTCTCAAAAATGTGATTATCGCATATGACTTTGCCTACATAAACGGTGGGCAGGCAAAGGTAGCAATAGATAGCGCAAGATTGCTGGCAGAACATGGGATAAATGTCGTATATTTTGCAGCTTGCGGACCGGCCGACAAGATCCTGGATCACCCGAGGATTAAAACTGTATGCCTTGATCAGCATGATATTCTAAGTGATCCCAACAGAGCTCGGGCAGTTATTCAGGGAATATGGAATGGAGAGGCGGCTAGGGCCTTATCTGATCTAACAGAGCAGTTCAATCCACATGATACTGTACTGCACTGTCATGGCTTCGCCAAGGGATTGTCTGCTTCCATTGGCCCTATTCTTACCCATGGCCGCTTGCCCAGTGTGTATACTATGCATGAGTATTTTCTTGCCTGCCCAAATGGAGGGTTCTACGACTACAAGAGTAATGAGATATGTACTAGGAAGGCCCTTAGCCTGGATTGTTTGTTGACCAATTGTGATGTTCGACATGCTATTCATAAGGCTTGGAGATCACTCAGGCAAATAGTCATTTGTACCTTTGGTAAGATGCCAGAATCACTTAAAGACATCATTTATATATCGGAAACACAACACAAGGCATTGATAGCATACTTGAGTGATAAGACCAATTTACATTTTGTGCCAAACCCGATTCAGCTCTCTGAACAATCAGCGGTCACTGCCAACAGTAACGATATTTTTCTGTTTATTGGTCGATTGAATCCCGAAAAGGGTGGCGTGTTTTTCGCCAAAGCGGCAAGACAAGCTGGTGTAAAGGCCGTGTTCGTAGGTGATGGTGCAGATCGGCAGGCAATCGTAAACGAAAATCCAGAAGCACTTATAACAGGCTGGCAGACACCAGAACAAGTTCAGCAATGGATATCAAAAGCACGGTGTCTGGTATTTCCTAGCCTATGGTATGAATGCATGCCACTGGTACCTTTCGAAGTGTTAGCCCGGGGAGTACCCATCATTGTTGGGGCATGGTCTGCTGGGGCTGAACCAGTGAAGCATAAGGAAAATGGTCTGATATTTCAGCATCAAACTGTGGAGTCCCTAAAATCAGCTATTGAGGAATTGAAGGATGACAAACACTCGGTGTTCTACAATGTCCGGCACTCCATGAAAGAAACACCTGGTTTAGATCAGCATTTGAATAGATTGCTGGACGTATACTCAAAAATTCTGATCGGCCACACAATTGATACAAGCAGTTCGTCCGCCACAGAGCAGAGAAGCGCCAGATTATAATGAGCAAGCATTTCTTGATTTTCGGAGTGCATTAATGCCATACAGTACAACTTGTCTCAAATCAAATGATTCAACCAGTTATATTTCTTCCTTCGATGAATGATACCTATTTAATCTGTAGAGGCGATTAATACGATAAGAGTAAGTACTTATATCTCTTTAAGTATTTAGATCAGATTTAACGATAATTAGATACTGTTTTCCGCGCCTTTTTAGCATGTCACTAAAAGCAATCGAATATGTATCGAGTAATAATTCAGGATAAGGTTAGTGCATCGCTTTTTAATAACCGCTAAATCTTAAAACGGTATGTAATAGAGATGGATGACAAGCGCAAAACAGGCGTAAAAAAGGAGATAGGCTGGGGAGTAATCGGTCAATTGACCTATGTTATCGGTCAGTTTGTTGTTTTATCGGTACTTGCGAGATTTGCATCACCGGAAGACGTAGGCCGATTTGCACTTGCTGGCGCAATCATAATGCCCATATTTGCGTTCTTTAATCTGGGTTTAAGGTTTAATCAGGCCTCAAGTGTAGAGCAGGAAGGCTGTTTTTCGGTGTTTATCGGACTCAGATTCCTGACTACCACTATTGGATACATGCTTATTCTAGGAATAGGCTTCTTCTTTGTGACCGATGACTCAACTCGCTGGTTACTATTCATATTTGGTGCAGCAAAAGCAGTCGAAACCTTCTCAGACCTATTCTATGGTATCTTCCAGCGCGAACAAAAAATGGTGTTAGTTGCAAGATCCCAGATTGCACGGAGCCTGATTAGTTCGCTGTTGTTTTCCGGACTATTAATTGGTCTAAAATCGGTTGAAGTCGCATTTGCTGGGCATTTTTTCAGCTGGTTGTTTGTCGCTGTTCTATTTGATTACAAGAATGCGAAGCTCGCTTCATTGGTCACTGAGCGAGCAGTATCCTTCAAATCGCTATTCATACTAGCCAGACAGTCTTTGCCTCTGGGATTTGCCGGTTTCCTTGCCATGTTAAACGCTAGTGTTCCAAGGCTGGTTATTGAATCGGTTATGGGGCTGGCGGCCCTCGGTTACTTTACTGT
>JASFJX010000612.1:0-3319 GCA_050119385.1 Candidatus Thiodiazotropha sp.
GATTTTTTCAATTGTTTTAATTCCCTGAAGCGTGTCAGGTCCCGGGCAAAGGATTGGCGAATACGGTTTTTATCGTGTTCCCGGTCGATGATGGAACTATAGGCATCGTTCAGGGCTTGTCGTTTGAGACTGATATCTTGAAGCAGCTTTCTGGGTACGCGCTCACCGCGCAACTCTCTTCTAGCGGCATCTTCTTGCATCCCTTCAAGTGTTGTTTTCAGGCGTTTTATGTTCGACTGGGTGACACGTATCGATGTATCCACAGCTTGCAGCTGCCCATCGCGGGTCATCACAATATCGTCTTCGGCTCTGAAGGTACGCAACAGGGCGCGATCCTCCGCCCGTTGTTTTTCAACCAGACGCTGCTGTTCCATGCGAAGTCGTTTTTGCTCAGCTTCCTGTCTCAGCTCCTCCTCGGTCTTGGCCGCTTCTACCTCCTCGATTACAATTCCACTCTTGTCCAGCTGGGAGCGTGCGCGGTGGCTATCCGAGGGAGGGACGGTCTGAGTGTAGTGGACCTGACCTTTATCATCGACCCACTTGTATAGTTTGCCTGCCAGGGTGTCGAGGGGCAGGGAAAGTGTGATTAGGATTGTCAGGATTAAGATTCTCAGACGCATACCGGCATAATTCTCTGGTTTCAAATCAAAAGGTCTCTGAGATCCATTATACTTTGTGCCTCACAACTTAAGATAGCTACTTTGTGGAACAGTTCACCCTTTTTGTTATTTCTATTCTAGCTAATCTCTTTTCCGCCTTCTCGGGAGGTGGAGCCGGACTAGTGCAATTGCCGGCCTTGATCTTTCTCGGTTTACCTTTTGGCGTGGCTCTCGCGACCCATAAAGTGGCCTCTGTGGCCCTTGGTATAGGGGCTACAGTGCGCCACTTGCGTGAAGGCGGGTTGGAGCGCCAGTTTGTGATATTTATGCTGCTCACCGGTCTACCCGGTGTGGTGATCGGCGCCAGCTTGATCCTCCAGGTGTCTGACAGATATGCTGAATTTGCCTTAGGTGTATTGACCTTGGGTCTAGGGATCTATTCCTACATGAGTCCGAAACTCGGTATCGAATATCAGGCGCTCCACCGGGATAGAAGCGGATTTCTGATCGGTGGGGCGGGGTTGTTTATAATCGGTATTCTGAATGGCTCTCTCACATCGGGTACAGGACTCTTTGTCACCCTCTGGTTGGTACGCTGGTTCGGTCTCGACTATCGGCGTGCGGTGGCGCACACGCTGGTTCTGGTCGGGGTTTTTTGGAACGGCAGCGGCGCGCTCACCCTCGGTATCCTTGGCGATATCCACTGGGCATGGATACCGGTCCTGCTGATCGGTTCGCTACTTGGAGGCTATTTGGGAGCGCATCTCTCCATCGCCAAGGGCAATCGATGGATTAAGCGGGGATTTGAGGTGGTTACCCTGTTGATTGGCACCAAATTGGTTATAGGCTGATTTTTCACCCCGAAGGCACATCCTTGCCGCTAAAGTTCAAATCACACCATATTGATCTCGATAAGATTGAATGCGTTTCAGCGATTCTCCGCTATCATCACTCTCCTGCAGATATTCGATCAGCTGCTCAAGCCGCACAATGGCGCTGACAGGCATGCCATAGTCGCTTTCTACCTCCTGAATGGCTGAGCGCTCCCCCTGGCCCCGCTCCTGGCGGTCGAGGGCGATGACAACACCTGCGGGAATGGCCTGGAGTGATTGAATGATATCCACCGATTCACGCACCGAAGTACCGGCGGATATGACATCGTCAATAATCAAGACCCTGCCTTCCAGTGCATGGCCGACAATGACACCGCCCTCGCCATGATCCTTTGCCTCTTTTCGGTTGAAGGCATAGGGGATGTCGATAGCGTGTTGATCGTAAAGTGCGGCTGCGGTCACGGCTGCTAGCGGAATACCCTTATAAGCCGGACCGTAGAGTACATCGAAGGCGATGCCTGAATCGACGATAGCCTGGGCATAGTAGCGCCCGAGCCGGGCCAGACTGGCGCCGCTGTTAAATAGCCCGGCATTGAAAAAGTAGGGGCTGACGCGACCCGATTTCAGGGTGAATTCACCGAATCTCAATACACCGACATCGAGGGCGAAGTTCAAAAATTCCCGTTGATAATCCTGCATCTAACAATACCAATTAAAATCGATCGGGCATTGTACCTTTTTTGCACGGGCTTTCCCTAAAAGAAATTATGAATACCTATGGCCTGGTTAGTATAATGCGATGTTTTTATGCATTCAGAGGTGTTTGTGGATACAACCGGCAGGTTCTCCGACTGGTTAAAGGCATTGGCGGTCTATTGGCAGCCGGGTGCGCGCAGTATGCTTTTTCTCGGCTTTTCCGCCGGGCTGCCCCTGTTGCTGGTCTTCGGTACTCTTTCGTATTGGCTGAGAGAGGCGGGTATCGAGCGATCCACCATTGGATTTCTCAGTTGGGTGGCACTTGCATACGGTTTCAAGTGGGTCTGGTCGCCCTTGGTCGATCGATTGAATCTCCCTTGGTTGACAGCCAGGCTGGGGCGTCGCCGTGCCTGGATGTTACTGGCGCAACTCTCTGTTATTACAGGACTCTGTGGGCTTGCCTTCTCCGATCCCCTGCAGGGCTTACACAGCTTTGCTTTACTGGCACTCTTGGTGGCCTTCTCATCAGCCACCCAGGATATCGCCATCGACGCCTATCGTATTGAAAGGGCAGCCGTCCGGTTACAAGGTGTCATGGCCGCCAACTATATGATTGGATACCGTATAGCGATGATTGTGAGCGGGGGCGGTGCTCTGGCGATGGCACAATGGGCCAGCCCGACCGAAACCGGGTATTACCTCAGCGCCTGGATGTTCGCCTATCTGAGTATGGCCGTCTTGATGCTGGTGGGGGTGATAACTGTTTTATTGATTCGGGAACCCGATGTTCATCCAGCCAAAGCCACCCTGGAGCAGGAGGCCGCGGTGGACAGGATCATCGAACGTCAGGCATGGCTGCCGGGCCTGTTGCGCAACTGGAGCGAATGGTTCTATGGCGCAGTGATCAGTCCGTTTGCCGATTTCATTCGGCGTTATCGTTGGCATGCGGTTCTGATCCTGGCCTTGATCGCTACCTACCGGATTTCGGATGTGGTGTTAGGGGTGATATCAAACGTCTTTTATGTCGACTTGGGATTCAGCAAACGTGAGGTGGCTATCGTAGCCAATCTGCTTGGGGTGATCATGACCCTGCTGGGAGCAGTTCTTGGCGGAATGATGGTGACTCGGGTTGGGGTGATGCGTATTTTGTTTTTGGGGGGTATCCTGGCCGCATCCACCAACCTGTTATTT
>JASFJX010000613.1:0-3317 GCA_050119385.1 Candidatus Thiodiazotropha sp.
TCGTATCGAGGCGTTTTGCGAAGGAGCAAGAGAGCTGGTAAGGCAACATCCGTATATGCGCAAGGATTATTATCATGTCTATCTGAACGAGTTTGCCGCCTCATCCCTCGATGTGCTGCTTTATGTTTTTTGGGAGACACCGGAGTGGAACACCGAACTGCGGGAACGCCATCGCTTTATGCTCGATATCCTGCGTCTTGCACAAAAACTGGGCGTGGAATTCGCCTTCCCCACCCAAACCCTCTATATGAAAAAAGAGGAAGAAGCAGTTTCAGCGACCGAGATGGATCAGCAGCAGGCCTTTGAACTGGGTCAATCCCATGCCAAATCCATTGTTGCAGAGACCACCGGCACCGGCGTCAAGCCACCGCCTGTTGTGTTTCCACCGGTATCGTAAACATATACTCAAATCCGTAGGGTGCGGCAAGCCGCACTCTGCATCTATGTGTAGACTCAAGAAGGGCTCAGCTCACCAACAACCTATCAACCAGCCGGGTCAAACGATCCAGGGCGCCGCGGTTCATTTCCACCAGTTCCCTACCTGCCTCACCCACACGGCTACGTTCACTGGCATCACTCAGCCATTGGATCACCTGCTCGGCCAATGCTTCAACGGAGTCGACTTGAACCGCTGCCTGATGCTGAAGATAGAGCTCGCTGATCTCATGGAAATTGAAGGTATGTGGTCCAAACAGTACAGCAACACCCTGGGCGGTCGCCTCAAGAATATTGTGGCCGCCGTGAGGAACAAGGCTGCCACCGATGAAGGCGACATCTGAAGCGCCGAGCAGGAGCGTCAGTTCACCCATGGTATCACCGAGAAAGACCGCGGTATCCTCTTCACAGGGCTGTTGCTGAGTACGCTTCAATAGTTTGAAACCTGCCTCTTGCACCAGTTGCCCAACCCGTTCGAAGCGTTCCGGGTGACGCGGGACCAACACCAACAAGGCATCGGGAAGCACCTGCCGAACGCTTGCATGGGCTTGCAATATCAACTCATCTTCACCCTCGTGGGTGCTTGCTGCAATCCACACCGGTCGCTGCCCGCCCCACTCACGGCGCAACACATCGACCCGTTCCAACAGACTGCCGGGCAGGTGCACATCGAACTTGATACTGCCCGTCACTTCGATCCTGTCAGGTCTTGCGCCCAGGGTATGGAAGCGCTCTGCATCCGCTTCGGCATGGGGAGCAATCACGCTGAGGTTACGCAGCGCCTCCCGGGTCAAACCCGCGAAACGATGGTATCCCCGGGCAGACTTTACAGAGAGCCTGGCATTGGCGAGCAGCGTAGGCACAGCCTCCTGTTTGGCGTGATAGATCAGATTGGGCCAGATCTCTGTCTCCACCAATACCAGCAGTCGGGGTTGAAAAGCTCTCAGAAAACGCTTAACAATCCAAGGCAGGTCGATAGGCGCATAGAGATGCGTCACATCACTGCCGAATAGCGCCTTGACCCGGTCCGCGCCGGTGGGGGTCGTGGTGGTCATGAGCAGCGGCATTTCGGGATAGCGATCAAGCAGACGGCCGACCAGCTGAGAAATAGCCTGCACCTCACCGACCGACACCGCATGCACCCAGATACCGCCCTGTTCGATGGGGGATTCAAAGATCCCCAATCTTTCCAACCAACGCTGCCGGTAGGCGGGGGCTCTGAAGCTTCGCCAATAGAGCCGCAGAAAATAGGCTGGCACCAGTAAGGTTAAAATAAATGTATAGAGATAGCGCATCTAAGTTCCGTCTAGATTGGCTTGTTCCACGTTCTCAACCTGGTCACTGAACTGATGGCGGCAGAGTTGATAATAGACGCCTTTTTGTTCGATCAGTTGCTGATGCCTACCCTCTTCAACCAGCTCACCGTCCTGAATCACCAAGATCTTATCAGCATGCTGAATGGTGGACAGACGGTGTGCAATCACCAGTGTCGTTCGCTCCTGGGTCAAGGTCTGTAATGCCGCCTGGACATGACGCTCCGACTCGGTATCCAGCGCCGATGTGGCTTCATCGAGCAACAGAATGGGGGCATCCTTGACCAGCGCGCGAGCGATGGCCAAACGCTGACGCTGCCCTCCCGACAGACGAACCCCATCCTCACCGATCACAGTATCGAATCCATCGGGCAGGCGCTGAATGAACGCCAGGGCATGGGCCCTTTTTGCCGCCTCAATTATCAGTTCCTGCGTAACATCACCGACAGCGCCATACGCGATATTCGCCGCCACACTGTCATCAAACAACACCGAATCCTGACCGACATAAGAGATCTGTCTGCGCAAACTCAGTAGACTCAGCTCCTGTATGTCGACGCCATCAATAAGAATCCGCCCGGCCGTCGGGGTATAGAAACGGGGAATCAGGTTGGCGATGGTTGTCTTGCCGCCGCCCGAGTGCCCAACCAGGGCGACTGTTGCACCTGGCTCCATTTCAAAACTGATCGGCTTCAAGGCATCCTTGTCCATCCCGGGATATCGAAACGAGACCGCATCGAATGAAACCCTTCCTTCGACACTTTCCAATGACCGGGTACCGTTATCGACTTCAGGTTGCTCATCCACCAGACTGAATACACTCTCAGCCGCCGCCAACCCCTTTTGCAGTGGCTGATTGATACCGGTTAGCCTTTTCAGAGGTGCAAACAGTAAACCGATGGCCACCATCAGAGAGACGAAGCCACCTACGGTCAACTCCCCGATTGCGGTCTGGTGAGTGCTGATATAGACCAATGCCGCAATCATCGCGGCGCCCACAAACTCAACCAAGGGCATGTGCGCGGAACCGGCCACCTTACTTTTCATGTTATAACGGCGTACCCAGTTCGCACGTTCCATAAATCGCCGCTGTTCGTAGGGCCGACCCTCAAAGATCTTGATCACCTTATGCCCCCTGATCGACTCCTCGAGAACCTGGGTCATCACTCCCATGGTCTGTTGCAAGGCCCGGTTCACCCGCCGCAGCCGTATCGCCAGGTAGCGTACCGCGATAACGATAATCGGCATGGCCAAGAACACAGCCAGGGTCAATAACCAATTGAGATAGAGCATATAGACCAGCAGACCGATGATAACAATCGTGTCCTTGACCAAGGTAGTGAGCACCTTGGTTGCAGCCATAGTTACCTGATTGACATTAAAGGTAACCTTTGAAATCAAGGTCCCGGTGGCATGGGCATCGAAATAAGCGGTACCCATGGTCAGTATTCGCTCGATCATCATCTTGCGCAGATCCAAAACCACCTTACCGGCAACCCATTCGAAGGCGACGCCGCTGATGAAGTTCATGATGCCACGGATGGAGAAAAGCAGGATCAGCAAGATCGG
>JASFJX010000614.1:0-3315 GCA_050119385.1 Candidatus Thiodiazotropha sp.
GCTTCTACTTGATTCTCGATTGAATTACATTAACCCAGGCAATGGATTCTGCCAGGGCGATGTGTCCGGTTTGTGTCTATCACCGCCCCTTACTTCGACATCTGACTCTTCTGGGCTAGACTTTTTTCACGACCTGTCAACTTACAACATAATCCACATATGTTGAGTAGGGCAGGACAAAACATGATGTCCAGCAATGAACAACCGGGAGCTCAATCTCTGGCAGGTCTTAGTCAGCGGGGCGCTTGGCCTGCTGATCTTCCTCAGCGGCTGGGAGTTGCTGGTGCGCCTGGCGTTCATCGATCCCTTCTTTCTGCCGGCCCCGAGCAGCGTGATAGAGCGCATGCTACAACTCGCCTCAGGGCCGGAGGCGGTGCTCTGGCACGATATCCGAATGAGTGCCAGCCGGGTCCTGACCGGTTTTGCCCTGAGCGCCCTGGTAGGCGTACCTTTAGGGCTGGTAATGGGCATGAGCCCCCTGGTGCGCGCGGCCCTCAATCCCATCGTCTCCATCATCCGGCCGCTGCCCGCCCTGAGCTGGATCCCTCTCTCAATGCTCTGGCTGGGTATCGACGAACAGCAGAAATACGCCATCGTCTTCATGGGCTGCTTTGCCTCGGTACTGGTCTACACCACCGACGCCACCCTGCGGGTTGAACAGACCCTGATCATGGCGGCCCGCAACCTGGGGGCCAATCGGCTGCAGGTAATCCGCTTCGTCGTACTGCCAGGGGCCTTGCCCAACATCCTCAGCGGCCTCAAGGTGGTGCTGGCCATCGCCTGGACCTGCGTCATCTCCGCCGAAATGGTAGGCGCCAACAGTGGTCTGGGTTTCCGCATCTGGACCGCCAAGGAGTGGTCAGACACCGGCCAGGTATTGGTGGGCATGCTCTCCATCAGCCTTACCGTACTGATTCTCGATGTACTGTTCCGCATCCTCGAACGGGTACTGCTGCCCTGGCAGCGGGAGGGCAGGGGATGAGCGCCAGCATCATCGAAGCCCGCTCGGTGGATATGATCTTCACCACCCGCAAAGGGAGCCTGACCGCCCTGGAGGACTTTTCCCTGCAGGTGCGTGCAGGAGAGGTACTCTGTATCGTCGGCGCCTCCGGTTGCGGCAAGAGCACCTTCCTCAATATCCTGGCCGGTTTCCTCAAACATAGCGCAGGGGAGGTACTGCTCGATGGCAAACCGATCCATGGTGTCGAGCCCCGCTGTGGCATGATCTTCCAGGACTATGCCCTCTTTCCCTGGATGACAGTAGTGCAGAACGTCGCCTTCGGTCCCCGCCTCAGCGGCGCCTCCCACCGGGAACGACTGGACAGGGCACAGCACTGGATCTCCATGGTCGGCCTCGACGGCTTCGAACAGGCCTACCCGGGAGAACTCTCCGGCGGCATGCAACAGCGGGTGGCATTGAGCCGCGCCCTGGCCAACGAACCCGATCTACTGCTATGCGACGAACCCTTCGCCGCCCTGGACGCCATGACCCGTCAGATCATGCAGCAAGAGTTGCTCAACATTGTCGCCGACTCGAGCAAAACAGTACTCTTTATCACCCACTCCATCGACGAAGCCCTGATCCTCAGCGACCGCCTGGTCGTCATGTCCGCCCGCCCCGGCCGGGTCAAAGCAGTCTACGAAAACGACCTGCCGCGACCGCGCAACATGGATGTACAGATCACAGACCGCTTCATGGAGCTGAAACGCCAGGTCTGGAGCCTGGTGCAGGAAGAGGTAATGGGTTCCCTGACCGCGATGCAGTCCCGATAAACGCTTACGCATACCCGAACAGGTAGGGTGAGGCCAAGCCGCCCCACCATATCACTTTGTAAATTACCCAAACAACGCTGAAAACCAACAACTCTAAGCGCTTGAGCTAGCCCGAATGTTTCATCCCGGCACGAGGACGCGTACAGCGTTAGTCGGTTACACTTTGTACTCTGCGAATATACCGGAAATATCATTTAAAATCCGCTGGTTAATTACTTTTCCTAGCGACCGGGTGAAATATTCGGGCTAGCTATGGTTAACCCTAGCTAGGGTGATTCCCAACTTACAACATAACGTATTTAAGTTTTTAATTCATAAACAAATGAACTCAATGAAGAGTCATTTTATTGTGTTAGTTGTAATTGAAAGGAGTACAAAATGGGTTTTAATTTTTCAGGATTAATTGATCCAAACGCGACCACGGTCGATCGTGGTAATAGAAGCATCTTCGGGGGCGAATTTAACACAGGAAAAGTCGTCCTGGATGCAGGGGGTGGCAACGACAGGATCCATGTGCACACCAACATAGACGGTTCCGTAGATGTTACCGTTAATGGTGAACGCTACCATTTTACCGCACAAGAGGCCAAAAACCTCGTAATCAAAGGCGGCAGAGGTAATGACACCATTACCTGCTCAGGCTACCAACTCTATGGTCCGGAGACGAAGGTCACCATCGATGGCGGTAGAGGAAACGACACCCTCATTGGCGGCTGGGGTGACGACATCCTGATCGGTGGCAAGGGCGATGACTTTATCTACGGCGGAGGCGGTAACGACACCATCAGAGGAGGCAAAGGTAATGACCGGCTCTATGGCGGCTTTGGAGACGATAACATAAAGGGCGGCAGAGGGAATGACCTGATCAGTGGTGGCTATGGTAATGACACCATTTACGGAAACAAGGGACATGACCGGATCTTCGGTGGCTTTGGCAATGATTATCTCAATGGTGGCAGAGGAGATGATCTAATCTACGGCGGCGCAGGAGACGATAGTATCAGGGGTCTTAAAGGAAATGACAGACTCTATGGCGGCTCAGGTGACGATAACATCCGAGGCCATAAAGGGAGTGATTATGTCAACGGCGGCAGTGGTAATGACAACATCGATGGCGGTAGTGGACATGACAGACTCTATGGCATGAGCGGAAATGACTATATTCGCGGTGGCAAAGGCAACGACTACCTTGATGGTGGTAGTGGTCTTGACGATATGCATGGCGGTAAAGGCAACGATACGCTTATTGACTTTGATGTTATTTTTCGACCGTTCTAAGCGGTAGAAAACCGGAAGTGAATGACCTGTGGTTCAGGAATAGACCATTCCAAAACCAGTAGTAAAGTGTGTTGATTTAGTGGACCCATGTCAGGATCGAGTCCTTGGCTTCGTTGGAGCCAAGGACGTATCCGGATATGCGACAAAAGGCATGAAATTGTGGGTTATGCAAAATGACGGCTGGTTGTTCAATCTCCTGAATTCCGGTCTACGACATAATGATGTGCACCTTTTCGGACAACTTCCCCAGCGCCGACATTTTCT
>JASFJX010000615.1:0-3307 GCA_050119385.1 Candidatus Thiodiazotropha sp.
CTGGTAGTTGCTGTTGAAGTGCAACCTCACTCTGTGTGGAAATCGTAGTCAATGGAATCCGACGGTTCCTGAATGAAGTAGCCACGAATGTAGTTGACACCGATAGACCAAAGGATGGCCAGGCTGTTGGCATCTTCCACGCCCGATGCGATAGTCTTGATGTTTTGCTCCTGGATCACTTCGTTGAGTTGGTTGAATGTATCCTGCTTGTCTTGATTGTCGAACAGGCCGGATAGGAAAGAGCTGTGAAATTGAATGAAATCCAGGGGAATGCTGCTAAGAATAGCCTCTGGCTTTTTGGCTAAGCCAAAATGACCTAAGCAGGTTTTACACTTTATCTTTTTTAACCCATCAGTCAGTTTTTGCAATTGATGGAGATGTGACCTGGCCTCGGTATCATCAAACTGAAAGGTAACCCAGGAGCCTTTGGCTTCAAAATCCCGCAGGCAATCACAGATGAAAAGCAACAGGGTGTCATCTTCCAGTGTTGTACCGGAGATGTTGATCAGGAAGTTGATTTTTTTACCTTGTTTCCGTTGTTTCGCCAGCTCTTCGATAGCATGGCGTATAACCCACCGATCCAACTCGGGCATTCTATTCAGGGCATTGACCTGATTGAGAAAATAGTCGGGCTGGATCTCCTCTTTCTCCTGGCTTTCGTCAATCAGGCGAACCGTGACGGCATAGTTCTCTCTGGTGTCGCCATGCAGACTGACGATGGGTTGAAAGGTCAATTGAAACTGATCGTTTTCGAAGGCGTAACGAAGCAGGTTACTGAGATTGACCTCGCTGGCGGTGACTTGTGCATCTTCCGGTATTTGGGTATCGGTGATATAGAAGTCGTTACCACCGTTGGAGCGGGCTTTTTCGCAGGCATGGTAGGCTTGGGTAATAAAGTCGTGACCACTGAGTACATCGTCGGATGAGAAAACCACACCAATGCTGCAACTGGGATTGATCTCACCACCGTTTTCCTGAAGGTGGCGAGAAGCTACTGTGTCGCAGATTTTCCGGGCCTTTTTTTCTGTTGCCGTCAACTCCTGTGTGGCGCTCAGAATGGTGAAGGTGTGATCGCCAAAACGAGCAAGAAGATCCTGGTTTGAGGTGTTTTTTCGAATCTCTCCCGCGATCTCCAGCAGCAGTGCATCGCTTTTCTTAATACCCACTTGGCTGCGTATTTCAGTGAAATTGTCCAGTGTGATGTAAAACAGTGTCTGTGGACTTTGACCGCGATCGAAATGATGTTTAGCCTCTTCATCCAGTTGAGCGATGAAGTATTGACGGTTATACAGACCGGTTTGTACATCTTGGGTGCTGAGTAGACGCAGCTTTTCTTCCACTTCCCTCGAGATCGACTGATCGCGGATGATAACCTGTGTACAAGACTCACCATCGATGCTGGCGGGCGTAAAATGGAGTTCCGCGCTGAACTCGGTCCCGTTGTCACGAACACAGGTGGTCTTCATCTCACTTGAATGCTCGGTATCGGCACTCAATTTACGCAACAGCTGTTTAAATGTCTGATGTTCAGCCGATGCAATCATGTCCAGGATAGGAAGCCCTTCGATCTCATCCTCATTGGCAAGTCCAAATAGTTCCAGATAGGCGCGGTTGGCAGTGACATGCATGCCTTCATGCACATAGGCAATGGCGTCTCGAGAACTTTCTGTCAGTGCATCACAACGCTCTTCTGCTTCCTCGAGCTGGCGCTCCATCCGTTGTAAACGGCGCATGGTGCTGAGATGCTTGTATTCTCGAAGTATCACCTGCACCAGATGCGGATGGTTTTTCCGTAATACCAGGTCTCTGACCCCCTGGCGCATCAGATCCAGTTGCAGTGTCTCATTGGGGGTTTCACAGACTGCGATAACGGGAATGATAGGGTTGATAACGCCGATGATGGCAAACAGTTGGGTGGTATCCAGCGCATCACTATCAATAGTGTAGATCAACAGATCGAGGGACTTTTTCTCTTTCAGCGCCGAAGTTAGCTCATCGGCGTCATGTTCGATGCGCGTGGCGTGCGCCGGGTTGCCGTTATTACGTAATGCATTCAGGTAGGCTTCGACTTCAGATGTCGTGTTGCCTAATACCAATAATTCTATTGCTTCTTCAGGCATTTGAAATTGTCCATTTTTTCATCATGACATCAAGCGGCTGTAACAAAATCGCGTCGTTGTCTTACGGCATCAGCCAGGGTTTCTAACAGTGGTTCACTATCTTCCCAGCTTATGCAGGCATCTGTAATACTCTGACCGTAGGTCAAGGTCTCACCCTCGATTCTGTCTTGTCTTCCCTCGACCAGGAAGCTTTCGATCATGGCCCCCATGATGCGCTGGTCTCCCCGTGCGACCTGATTGGCTACATCGCGTCCCACAAGCAGCTGTCGGGGATGTTGCTTGCGGCTGTTGGCGTGGCTGAAATCGACCATCACCCGGGGTTTCAGGCCATTGCTCTCCATCTCTTCCGCTGCAATGTTGATGCTCTCCGAGTCATAGTTGGGACGGCTGCCACCTCTTAGAATGACATGGCAATCCTGGTTGCCGTGGGTTGAAAAGATAGCAGATCTTCCCTCCTTGGTGACAGAGAGAAAATGGTGGGGCCGAGAGGATGAACGGATGGCATCGAGCGCGACTCTCATACTACCGTTAGTGGCATTCTTGAAACCTACCGGGCAGGAGAGTCCGGAGGCCAGTTCTCGATGGGCCTGGCTTTCGGTTGTGCGGGCTCCAATGGCGCCCCAGCTTATCAGGTCAGCGATATATTGCGGACTGATCAGGTCCAGGTATTCGGTGCCGGCGGGAACGCCCAGGTTATTGATGTCTAGTAGCAGCTTTCTAGCCAGGCGTAATCCGGTGTTGATCTCGAATCTGTCATCAAGGGTCGGATCGTTGATCAGCCCTTTCCAGCCAACAGTGGTTCGGGGTTTTTCAAAATAGACGCGCATCACTACTTCAAGGTCGTCACGCAGCCGCTCGCGTACCGGTTGCAGGCGCTGGGCGTACTCCAAGGCGGCTTCAGGGTCATGTACTGAACAGGGTCCGATAATAACCAACAGCCGGTCATCTTCATCATGCAGAATTTTGTGTATACGCTCCCGTGTTGTATATACAGTATCGGCCGCATTCTCTGTGATCGGTAGTTCTGTATGAATCTGAGCCGGTGGGCTCAGTTCTTTGATTGCCTTGATGCGAAGATCGTCTGTCTGTTTCATGTTTGATGGTTAATTGGAGATCGAGTAAACGCACGATTATACATACATCACTGGAATCGGCGATAAGTGATTATCCCAGACATGATGTAAGTA
>JASFJX010000616.1:0-3304 GCA_050119385.1 Candidatus Thiodiazotropha sp.
TCATCGCACCGGATATGCGCAATCATGGACGATCTCCCCATGACGAGGGCATGGACTATTCATTGATGGCTGGGGATCTGTTAAAGCTGCTTGACCACTTGGTTTTAAACAGCGCTAGCCTGCTGGGCCACAGTATGGGCGGAAAGGTTGCAATGTGGTTGGCCCTGCAGCATCCTGAACGGGTCAAAAAGCTAGTGGTCGCGGATATCGCGCCGGTTACCTATGAACAGGGTTTCGATAGGCTCTTCGATGGTTTATATGGACTAGGGCTCGATAAGATTCAACGCAGAGAGGAGGCTGATCAAGTGCTTGCCGAATGGATTCCGGATAAGGGGGTACGGCAATATTTACTGCAGAATCTGGTCAAGCAGCCTGGGGGATGGTCGTGGCGATTCAATCTCGGCGTATTGCATAAGTCGATCTCGACATTGACTGGGTTTCCTGAACCCGGCAGGCGTATCTTTGCCGGTGATGCGCTGTTTATTCATGGCGAGAGGTCGGATTACGTCAGAGATATTTATCAGGAAAAGATAGGCCGACTCTTTCCCCACTATCGGCGGCGCATGCTGCATGACGCCGGGCATTGGCTCTATGCTGAGCAACCAAAGCTATTTGCCCAGACTGTAAAGCATTTTCTTTAGAAATCACATATCAGGAGGATCTATGCGTAAACTCATCGCCCTATGTCTGTTGTTGGCGCCCATACTCGGCGTTGCGGCCGAACAACGTTTTACCAGCATCGGCACCGGAGGTCTGACTGGTGTCTACTACCCAACGGGAGGAGCCATATGCCGTCTGTTGAACAAGGGACGAAAGAGTCATGGTATTCGTTGTTCCGTGGAGTCTACGGGAGGTTCGATCTTTAATCTTAATACCATCGCCAGCGGTGAACTCGATTTTGGTGTGACGCAGTCTGATTGGCAATACCATGCCTATAACGGCAGTTCGAAATTCAGCCAGCAGGGAGCGAATAGATCCCTGCGTGCGGTTTTCTCGATTCATAGCGAACCCTTCACCGTGATGGCCCGGGATGACAGCGAGATCAAGGTGTTTACCGATTTGAAAGGCAAACGGGTCAATATCGGCAACCCGGGTTCCGGGCAACGAGGCACCATGGAAGTGTTGATGAAGGAATATAAATGGAGCAAGGATGACTTCAAGCTGGCATCGGAGCTTAAGGCCTCCGAGCAGTCCAGAGCCCTATGCGATAACAAAATCGATGCCATGATCTATACGGTAGGGCATCCTAATGCATCAATCAAAGAGGCTGCTACCGCCTGTGACGCACATTTGGTACCGGTAAGCGGTGACCTGGTAAGTGCACTGGTCGCCGCCAACCCCTACTATGCAACCGCAGTCATTCCTGCAGGTATGTATAGCGGCAGCGACAACGAAACCCGTACCTTTGGGGTCAAGGCGACACTGGTGACATCCGAGGCGGTGGACGAGGAGGTTGTCTACCAGTTGGTCAAGGCTGTGTTTGACAATCTGGAGGTTTTCAGAAAACTGCATCCCGCATTTTCCCATCTCCAGGCAGAGGAGATGCTGAAGGGAAACTCCGCCCCTTTCCATGCCGGTGCCTTGCGTTATTACAAAGAGAAGGGCTTGCTGTGAGTTTCGCTGCTGTGGCAGGTTAAGCATGACAGGGAATATCTGTTGAATCGTGATGAACCAGGAGCAAAACAAGAGACTCCAGCTTGAACTGATCGAAGCGGCCGAGTTCGGTGGCCGGCGGCCTGAAGGAGTTGCGCGCAAGGTTTTACTGTGGACCGCCCTGGCCTGGGCCCTGTTCCAGCTGTGGGTTGCCTCGCCACTGCCTTTCAGCTTGGGTGTATGGGTCTTTAATGACACAGAGATCCGCTCGATACACCTGGCATTCGCGGTTTTTCTCGCTTACCTCTCCTTTCCACGGCGCAAGGTGATTACGCACAGCATACCATTTATCGACTGGCTGCTTGCATCGGTAGCGGCCATTTGCGCTCTCTACCTTTTTCTCTTTTATGAGGCGCTGTCTGACCGTTCAGGGGCACCCACAAGCCTGGATATTACAGTCGCCATATTGGGTCTGTTGTTGTTGTTGGAGGCTACACGACGGGCTCTGGGTTGGCCATTGACGGTGATTGGACTCTGCTTTCTGGGGTATACCTTTGCCGGGCCCTGGTTGCCGGAACTGCTTGCTCACAAGGGCGCATCCCTGGCTCGCGTCGCATCCCACCAATGGTTGTCGACAGAGGGTGTCTTTGGTGTCGCCATCGGTGTCTCCGCTGGCTTTGTATTTCTTTTCGTGCTTTTTGGCAGTTTGTTGGAGCAGGCGGGAGGCGGCCAATATTTCATCCGTGTCGCCTATGCCTTGGTGGGGCATCGAAGGGGAGGTCCGGCAAAGGCCGCGGTCCTGGCTTCGGGGCTGACCGGGATGGTGTCCGGCTCATCCATTGCCAACGTTGTCACCACAGGCACCTTTACCATTCCATTGATGAAACGGGTGGGATTTACTGCGGAGAAATCCGGTGCCATCGAAGTGGCTGCATCGACCAATGGTCAGATTATGCCCCCGGTCATGGGAGCCGCCGCTTTCCTGATGGTGGAGTATCTCAATATCTCCTATCTGGAGGTAATCAAACACGCCTTTCTACCTGCTCTATTGAGCTACATCGGTCTCATGTATCTGGTGCATCTGGAAGCGCTCAAGGCGGGTATGCAGGCAGAGAGACGCATGCGGGCTTTATCTATCAAGCAGCGTTTGTTGGGTTGGGGATTGACCCTCTCCGGGGTGAGTTGCTTTCTCTATTTGGCCTATTGGCTGCTGTCGCTGGTAGGCAAGTTGTTCGGCGATTACAGCTTCTATGCCAATAGCGGGTTGATTCTGCTGTTTTATGGCTTGTTGATCTATTGCGAGGTGCGTTGCGGATTGCGTTCACGGCAAGAGGAATCAATCGAAGATATGAGCGTCACGACGGCGCTGTTGGGTGGACTCCACTTTTTACTTCCAATCTTAGTGCTGGTCTGGTGCCTGATGTTGTTACGCCTCTCTCCGGGCACAGCCGTTTTCTACTCCATCTGTTTGATGATTGTGATTCAACTAACCCAGGAGGGATTACGGGCACTGTTCCAGGGTGATTCTGTACTTCAGGCTGTTCGCCATGGCTTGGATGCACTGGTAGTAGGACTGGAAAACGGTGCCCGCAACATGATCGGGATCGGTGTGGCGACCGCAACCGCAGGTATTGTGGTTGGGACGGTCAGTCTAACGGGTATAGGACAGGTGATGGGTGAACTGGTTGAAACCCTCTCCCTTGGATCGGTT
>JASFJX010000617.1:0-3298 GCA_050119385.1 Candidatus Thiodiazotropha sp.
TACGCAATGTGCTACTTGGCCTGATCGGCGTCTATATGTTGCTGGCGCTGCAATTCAAGGGTTACCTGGCGCCGCTGACGGTGATGATTGTCATTCCGGCAGCACTGATCGGGGTGATTTTCGGCCACATGGCCCTGGGGCTCGACCTGACCATGCCCAGCATTGTCGGCATGGCCTCCCTGTTTGGGGTGGTTGTCAATGATTCGATCCTGCTGGTGGTCTTTATCCGTGACCACCGCGCGACGGGGACCCCTGTCGTGTTGGCCGCCAAGCAGGCGGCCCGTGCACGCTTCAGACCCATCCTGTTGACCTCTATCAGTACCATTGCCGGCTTGACGCCCCTATTGTTGGAAAAGAGCCTGCAGGCGCAGATCCTGATCCCCCTGGCCGCCAGTATCGCCTTTGGGCTCACTGCCGCCACCCTGGTGGCGCTGTTTCTGGTACCGGCTGTCTACTGCATCCTTGACGACTTCAATCTGCTCGGCAGACTGCATGATGAGACCGAGGAGGAGATTGCCGGAGAGACGACTTATTGAAGCTGGTGACAGAACTGCATGGCACTAAGAAAGAGTGGTGACACTTTCATTTCTCAGTGATATCACTTAGTATCAGTGTGTTTTAATATAGGTCGGCAATCGACCTGACATGGATCCTGGATCTATGATCCGGGATAAAAAAATAATAGCTTACTAACAAGTTCGAATGATGCGTTCGTGGGGCTTGAAATAACCGGGGTCTTAGCGGCGTCTAGCAGCTGGTTTGTTGCGTATCGAATTCGTCGCAAAAAAGCCATTAAAGAGCAAGCAGTAAGCACCTGACCCCATTAGGTGATAAAAATCATGTGGGAGCATATACAGAGTCTGATGGCAGGCTGGAAAGGGGCGTTCATCCCTTTTCTGAGTTGGATTGGAGAAATAAAAGACAAAGAAACGGTCAAGGCCGACATCATCGCCGGCATAACCGTCGCCCTGGTTCTGGTGCCTCAATCCATGGCCTATGCCCAACTTGCCGGCTTACCTGTCTACTATGGCCTCTACGCCTCTTTTCTCCCGCCGATGGTCGCCGCCTTTTTCGGTTCATCGAGACAGTTGGCCACCGGCCCGGTAGCCGTGGTGTCGCTGATGACGGCAGCGGCCCTCGAACCCATTGCCACCGATCCTGACACCTATCTGGCCTATGCCCTTCTGCTTGCCTTCATGGTGGGTATATTCCAAATGTTTCTCGGCCTGTTCAAGCTAGGCGTGCTGGTGGACTTCCTCTCTCATCCGGTAGTGGTCGGTTTCACCAACGCCGGCGCCCTGATTATCGCAACCTCCCAGTTAGGCAAGGTATTCGGTGTCTCCGTGGATCCAGAGACCCATCACTACGAAACCGTATGGAACACTATGATGGCGGCTGTGGACAATACCCATGGCTCGACAATCGGTATGGCGGTTCTGGCGTTTGCCATCATGTGGGGTATCCGTCGCTACACTCCTAATTTTCCCGGTGTTCTGATTGCGGTTGTCATTACCACAGTGCTTGCCTGGTTTACAGGCTTTAATGAGGCGGGCGGCCATGTGGTGGGTGATATCCCCAAAGGCCTGCCTGGACTCTCCCTCCCTTTGTTTGATATTGCGACGGTGTGGCAACTGATACCCGCTGCCATTACCATATCCCTGATCGGATTCATGGAGGCCATCTCTATCGCCAAGGCCATGGCCGCCCGCACCCGGCAGCGTATCAACGCCAACCAGGAACTCATCGGGCAGGGACTCTCCAATGTGGTGGCCAGTATGTTCTACGGTTACCCGGTATCCGGCTCCTTCTCCCGTTCCGCGGTGAATATCAATGCCGGCGCCCTCACCGGGTTCTCCTCCATAGTGACCGGCCTGGTGGTCATGATTACATTGATCTTCCTGACCCCGCTGCTCTATCACCTGCCACAGGCCACCCTGGCCGCGGTGATCATCATGGCGGTCATCAACCTGATCAAGATCGACCCGATCATTCATGCCTGGAAGGCGCAACCCCACGACGCTATCGTCTCGGTGATAACCTTTGTCCTGACCCTGGCATTCGCACCCCATCTCGACAAGGGCATCATTGTCGGTGTACTCCTCTCCCTGGGGCTCTTCCTGTGGCGCACCATGCGGCCCCGCTTTGCCCAACTCTCCCGCTATAAAGATGGCACCATGCGCGATATTCGCGTTCATCACCTGCCGACCAGCCCGATCATCTCCGTGGTTCGTTTCGATGGTTCGCTCTATTTTGCCAGCGCCGGCTATTTCGAGACCAAGATGCTCGGCATAGTCGCCGCCAATCCGGAGTTGAAATACATCATACTGGATGGTGAAGGGATCAATCAGATCGACGCCACCGGGGAGGAGGTACTCCACCACTTGTGGGAACGCTTACAGGCACAGGGTATTACCCTGGTCATCGCACGTATGAAGAAACAGTTCATGGATACCATAAGGCGTACCGGATTGAAGGATAAAATGGGTGACGATATCTTCTACTCCCGAATCGGCCTGGCTCTGACCTATGTCTGGAATCAACTGGGTGACTCTTATGACAAAGAGAATTGTCCCCTGCGCTCACCGATAACCACCAAGGAGTAAGAGGATGACGCAGCCACCAGTTCCACCACTGACATAGGATCTGGGTGCATCGAGTGTCATGCCTGATCTAAGTTATCTTCTCCTGGCGCCTTTTGCTGGCGCACTCGCTATCACTTTTCTGCCAGGTAAAGCAAACACGGCCATACGTGCAACGGCTCTGTTTGCATCGGCCGCCACCTTCGCCCTCTCATGGGTCTATATCGGCGACTTCGATTACAACCAGGCTGGCTTGCAGTTTTTTCACCAGACAGAGTGGAATACCCGTCTCGGCACCTCCTTTGCCCTGGGCCTCGATGGCTTCTCCTATCCCATGGTACTGTTGGCTACCCTGTTGAGCCTGGTAGCACTTCTTGTCTCTACTGTGATCCGCGAAAGCGTCAAAGGCTACTACATACTGGTACTCCTGTTGGAGTCGGCGATGCTCGGTGTCTTCATGGCGCAAGACTGGTCACTGTTTTATGTTTTTTGGGAATTGACCCTGATACCGCTGTTCTTCCTCATCGACCGTTGGGGAGGAAAAAACAGGCATGGCGCGGCGCTGAATTTTGTCCTCTACACTATGGGGGGCTCGGTATTCATGCTGATCAGCCTGTTGGTGCTGTTCGATTCTGTACCCGGCCACAGCTTCTCCATGTCCGCCATGGCCGAGAGTGGACGCACCCTGCCTGAATACACACACATATTGATTTTTCTCG
>JASFJX010000618.1:0-3295 GCA_050119385.1 Candidatus Thiodiazotropha sp.
TCCGAGACCTTGTTACGCAGCAGTTTCATCTCCTGCATCTCGGCCTGGGTCGCCATGTCGAGCTGTCGCTCCAGTTCCGGAATACGGCCATACTGCAGTTCGGACATACGGGTAAGGTCACCGGCCCGGCGTGCCGTCTCGAGTTCGAGCCTGGCCTCCTCCAGGGATTCTTTGATATGGGTGGTACCCTGCAGCGCCGCCTTTTCCGACTTCCAGATCTCATCCAGGTCGGAGAATTCCCGCTCCAGACGCTCGATATGCGACTCGAGTTCCGCCAAGCGCTTTTTCGAGGCCTCGTCGGACTCCTTGTTGAGGGCTTCACGCTCTATCTTGAGCTGAATCAGGCGTCGTTCGAGGCGATCCATCTCCTCCGGTTTAGAGTCGATCTCCATGCGAATCTGGGAGGCCGCTTCATCGACCAGGTCGATGGCCTTGTCCGGTAGCTGGCGGTCACTGATATAGCGATGGGAGAGGGTCGCCGCCGCCACAATCGCGGGATCGGTGACATCCACACCGTGGTGGACCTCATAGCGCTCCTTCAGGCCACGCAGAATGGCGATGGTATCTTCCACACTGGGCTCCTCCACCATCACCTTCTGGAAACGGCGCTCCAGGGCGGCATCCTTCTCCAGATATTGGCGATACTCATCCAGGGTGGTGGCCCCGACACAATGGAGCTCACCCCGGGCCAATGCCGGTTTCAGCATATTTCCCGCATCCATCGAGCCTTCAGCCTTGCCCGCGCCGACCATGGTATGCAGCTCATCGATGAATAGAATGATCTGCCCCTCCTGCTTGGCCAGGTCGTTGAGTACCGCTTTAAGGCGCTCTTCGAATTCACCACGAAACTTGGCCCCGGCGATCAGTGCACCCATATCGAGGGAGAGCAGACGCTTGCTCTTCAGCCCCTCCGGCACCTCGCCATTGATGATGCGCTGCGCCAAACCCTCCACGATAGCGGTCTTGCCTACGCCGGGTTCACCGATCAGTACCGGGTTGTTCTTGGTACGCCGCTGCAGGACCTGAATGGTGCGACGAATCTCGTCATCACGCCCGATGACGGGATCCAGCTTGCCCTGCTCCGCCCGTTCGGTCAGGTCGATGGTGTACTTCTCCAGGGCCTGGCGCTGGTCTTCCGCGTTCGGATCGTCCACGTTTTGTCCGCCGCGCAGCTTCTCGATACTCTGTTCCAGGGCGGCCTTGGATCCACCGGCAGCACGTAGCATCTCGCCCAGTTCGCCCTTATCCTCCACGGCCGCAAGCACAAACAGCTCACTGGAGATGTATTGATCGTTACGCTGTTGCGCCAGCTTGTCGGTCTGGTTCAGCAGCCGCCCCAGGTCATTGGAGATATGCAGATCCCCCGCCGCGCCTTCGACACTGGGCAGCCGCTCCACAGCGGCACTCAGGCTCGAGCGCAACTGGTTGACATTGACATCGGATTGGGTGAGCAGATGACGAATAGTGGCCCCTTCCTGATTAAGCAGGGCGATCATCAGATGCACCGGTTCGATGAACTGATGATCACGCCCGACAGCCAGGCTCTGGGCATCCGCCAGCGCCATCTGGAATTTACTGGTCAAACGGTCCATTCGCATGGGAAATAACTCCGAAAACTTGATTAATACCCCTCAGATGGGGGAGAAATTGGGTTATTTCAACCTAACCGGAATATTTCACCCGGTTGCTTAGCAAAGTACAAAGTGTAACCGACCTACGTTGAACGCAAGTTGAAGAACCGATTCAGCCTTCCTGTTGTGACGCCATCGCCTCGACCTTGGACATCACCATCGCTTCCAGGGCCTGCTTGAAATCGATGATGCGTTGACGCAGGGCGGGATCGGCGGTACTGAGGATCTGTGCCGCCAGGATGCCGGCATTACGCGCGCCATTGATGGCGACGGTGGCCACCGGGACTCCCGGCGGCATCTGCACGATGGAGAGTAGCGAATCCTCACCACTCAGGGTGGAGGTCTTTACCGGTACGCCGACAACCGGCAGCGGCGAGAGGGAGGCGACCATACCGGGCAGGTGAGCGGCGCCGCCGGCACCGGCAATAATCACCTGGAGCCCTCTATCAGCCGCCTGTTGGGCATAGTCATAGAGCCGTTTGGGTGTTCGATGGGCCGAAACAATGGTCATCTCATAGGGAACCTGCAGCTCCTGCAGCACTTTTGCCGCCTCCTGCATGACGGGAAGATCGGAATCACTTCCCATGATAATGCCCACAACTACTTGTTTCATGGATGCTGTTCTCCGGAAATTTTAATCAGATCGCGCACCTGCTCAGCCTTGCGCCTGGCCACATCGAGATCGGGATCGAGTACCGTAACATGCCCCATCTTGCGATAGGGTGTCACTTCCGCCTTGCCGTACAGATGCAGACAGACGCCCTCTATCGCCAGGGCTGCCGCCATACCCTCGATAACAGGTCTGCCGCGGGCTTCGGGAGCCCCCAGCAGATTGATCATCGCCGCGGGGGAGAGCAGATGGGTGGCGCCCAGGGGCAGGTCCAGAATGGCCCGCAGGTGCTGTTCAAACTGATCAGTGATGCAAGCCTCGATGGTATGATGACCTGAATTATGGGTGCGCGGCGCGATCTCATTGACCAGCAGCCGGTCATCCTGGGTGAGAAACATCTCGACACCGAATACACCCACACCCTGCAGTGCGGCGATGGTGCGCGTCGCCAGCGCCTCCGCCGCGGCTGCAATCTCGCTACTCACCGCGGCGGGACAGAGCAGCAGATCGAGGACATTCTCACCCGGACGGAAACACATCTCTACCGTGGGGTAGGCAATGCACTCCCCATCCTGATTGCGGGCAACCATCACCGCCAACTCCTTCCTGGCATCCACGAATCGCTCAACCAGCGATGCCAGCGGCAGATGGTTATCGAAATCCTCCGCGACCGGCATCACCGCGACACCACGTCCGTCATAACCGCCACGACGTGCTTTTTGAACCAGAGGAAAACCAAATGCTTCAAAGGCTTGTAAGTCGGGCTCAGGCATCTCGACAAACTCTGCCGTGGGGATGTCATTCTGCTGCAGAAACTGCTTCTGCAACAGCTTGTCCTGTAATATCGAGAGTAGTGCAGGCGCCGGGTTGATACGATGTCCCTCGCGCTCAAGCTGAATCAAGGTCTCGGTATCGATATTCTCCAGTTCGAAGGTCACCACATCGCAGGATTCCGCCAACTCGCGCAGTTTTGCCGGATCGTGATATCCACCGATTATCTGGTGCCCGGCAACCTGTCCCGCCGGAGAACCGGGATAGGGATCGAGGACCACGC
>JASFJX010000619.1:0-3279 GCA_050119385.1 Candidatus Thiodiazotropha sp.
AGAAATAATGGGTATAGTCAATAGAAGATCGATTATCATAGCGAATAGTCTTTTATTATGGCTGCCGTAATAGTAGTACTTGAATGGTGTTTTGGTATGTTTTATGACCTTTTTAATCGACTTGGCGCCACGCAAAGAAGATGTGGCATCGGATTTGATACTAGAATATTTTTCATCGAAATTTTTTAGGTTATCAAATTGAAGAATGCCGAAATGATTCTGTAGATAAAAACTATAATCGTACTCATAGCGATCCCAGCGAAAAATGCTATTCAAATAAAGTAAAACGTCAACACTGATACCATAATTATCCTGATTTCTAAATTCTTCATTGTTGTAATACTGCGCGATCCTCCTGAGTAAAGCTAAACCCAATTGATTGACAAAATCTTGCTCCAGGATGTATTCGCTCTCAAGTACGATTTTCCATGAGCTTAAATCACAACCGGAACCTTCTGTTATGACGGTTTCGACCCTGTCAAGGATTCTATCTATTTCAGCCTGATACTCTACTGGTCCTGAATGGATTGATAGATAATGAGAAGTGCTCTCTGCATTTGAGTGATCTAAGGTATGAGTATTTGGAGATTCGCTATGAGTGACTTGAATATCGCATGCGGTATCAAAGCTGCTTTCGGTTAATGTGGAATCTGTGAATAGTGGTTCAGTTTGGTATGTGATGTTGCAACTGAGTTCCTCGGTTTCTGTTGCCGTATTGTCGGCTTTTTGTTCAGCTAGCCAGCGAACCTCTTGTAAGGCGGCTTTGTATGCAAAATGTAGTTGCTGGAACTCCTCAGGCTTTTCGTCAGGCCTTGTTTGCTTGAGTTTATTTGAATAGGCTTTTTTTATAAGCCGGATATCTGCAGTATGGGGAATTCCCAATGTATCCCAAATCGAGCTCAAAACCATTCCTCGTTATCCAGTTGATCTAAAATTTCCTTTAGTTTTGTTCTGCTTTTTGAGATTTCTGTGGGGTTCTGGCGTTCTAGGACTGCATCGAACTGAGCAAGGATTTTTGCTATAAAGTCTCGTTTTTCGCCCAGCGTAGTTGCATATAGCCTTTCACCTTTAGCAATTAGCATGCGATTGATTTCTTGGTCTCTAGGGTGGAATTTATACCCGGCAAGCTTCCTTAATGACTTTGCTTTATCATTCTCACTCAATGCCCCTGGGGTTTGCTCGATCACTTTTGATATGGACTTATTTGTTGACACGGAAGTTACATCCACTTCAAGCAGTCCATTCATATCGTAGCTGTAACGAATATCTACAACTTCCTTCCCTTTAGGGGCTTTGGGTACCTCGATATCGATGGAACCAAGAAAAACATTTTTTTCAACAAGCCTGTTTTCTCCCTGATAAATGTTTATATTTACCTCGGTCTGGTTGTCGGATGCGGTTACAACTGAGCGTACAATACTAACGGGTACAACAGTGTTTCGCTCGATAATGGGTAGGAAATGGCCGCCTGTTGAACCATCGTCGCTGATGATCTCTGTGCCAAGAGTGTAAGGGCAAACATCAGTAAGCACTATATCGTCAAGGGCTTCATGTTTATCGATTAAACCGGCTTGAATAGACGCACCCATGGCTACAACAAGATCAGGGTCAAGATTGCATGAAGGGAAGCGATTAAACAATCGAGCAATGCCGTTGCGAAAACTCTTCATTCGTGTGGCGCCGCCTACCAATACAATATCATCAATCTCACTAGGGGATATTCTGGCGTCATTGATTGCAATTTCTATAGGCTGCTTGGCGCGATATAACAGTGGCATGGTGATCCGGTTGAACCACTCTGCAGTTACATCCCAGTTTATATCCTTTTTTTCTAAGCGAAGGGATATCTGACTTTTATCAATTGTATCGATGCGCCGCTTTGCTGTTTCCAGCTGCATATAGAGATTGTGCAGCTGTTGAGCGCTGAGTGATTCTTTATCGATATTTTCTTTTTGCAGCAGATCATCCAGCATGGCCTCTACAAAGTCTTCACCGCCAAGATAGTTATCCCCCGCACTGGCATGTACTTCCATGACCCCTTCGAAAAACTCCAGGATAGAAACATCAAAAGTCCCACCGCCCATGTCAAGTATTAGAAAAATGCCTTCCTTTTTTTCGTGTAGGCCGTATGCCATTGATGCGGCTGTTGGTTCGTTGATTAATCGATCTACTTTCAGCCCGGCCAGTTCACCGGCTAGCTTTGTCGCATGCCGCTGGTTGTCGTTGAAGTAGGCGGGTACGCTAATGACAGCAGCTTCTACGGGGTGTTGCAAGTGATCCTCGGCATCTTCCTTGAGTGAAAGCAACAGCAGCGATGATAGTTCTGTTGCAGTAAAGTATTTGTTGCCGATTTTTATTTTATGATCAGTTCCCATCAAACGTTTGAAAACTGCCACAGTCTTATCGCTGTGACTGATTAAGCGCTCTTTGGCAACTCTGCCGACTGTGATGTTCCCCGAGTCATCAAAACCAACAACAGACGGTGTCAATAGATCTCCTAATCTGTTTGGTATCAGTGTAACGCCATTACTATTCCAGATACCGCAGGCACTATTAGTTGTGCCTAAATCGATTCCTATTATTGCCATTCCAATTCCTGAAAATCATCCGTTAAACAATTATGGCTAATAACATTATACCTATAATATGATTTTGCACGCCACTTAATTATCCCATTAATGACTTTTATATGCCTCATGATATGGCTATAGCAAAGCGTCACGAAATCGCCGGAGTTGTTAGTCGTGACATATGAAGAGTCGAGTATCCATACAATCCTCTCTCGGAGGATCATTAACGATCAAGGTCAACATACCCCATTTTATGTGCGGTGATCTATTCCTGTCAGTGTGGCGTAGAAGCGAATGAACGCACGCTGATATCCACAGGGGAACTCGATTGGATGTTGAGTTATTAGGCGTCGTTCCATGTTTGTTCGGAAACGATCTTTTCCGTATGACTCAATTTAAACAACCAATTGGAGACTCTTCATGAAAACCACCAATAGTAAAGAGAATGTTATGATCGATCTAATGAAAAACAAAATGGTGATATACCTTGCCACCTTACTACTGCCGGCCATGCTTCTGCTCTCAGTCACATCCGCCAATGCAGGTTGGCGCGGCGGTTATTTTTCCTGTGCAAAAACAGATATTATCGATGTGAGGCCGGCAACCATCACTGAGGGTGCCGTTGCCCTGGGGCTTAGCACCCTGGCGGCTGTCCTTCCCGCGGATGTGGCAAACCTACTCGATACCAGTGAAGACATCACGGTTTTTG
>JASFJX010000620.1:0-3278 GCA_050119385.1 Candidatus Thiodiazotropha sp.
GTATTTGCTTAATCGTCAATAGCTTAGGCTATTAACTCAATCGCAAATCCGCATCTGAACGGCGATCCCGGCACGATCATCGCGTTCCCGGATGAAACATTCGGGCTAAGGGGAGGCTGATAATAACGGTGATCGTGTCATCAGAATTTCCATTATTAAATAACCGTAAATTGTATTCTGATATACTCGATGCAAAACATACGGGCTGATATGTGGAGAAGGAAAAACCAGATGAATGGCCAATTGACAATATGTGTACTGGGTGCTTCAGAAACAGTTCTGCCGTGGGGGAGGTCATGGGTTAACCATCTACAAGGTGCATTTGCATCTGAAGGCATTGCTGTCAATGTATTTGCTACAGGATCCTCAGGGATTACCTACCAAACAGCATTAACCCAAATCGATCCTTTGATCGGTATGAGTTATGCGCAGTTAACGAGTGATAAAAACCCAGATGTCATAATTATCGAACTTGGTGTAATCGATGCCATCGTGTCCCCTGATGGTAGGACACAAGCTGAAATTATTGCCGATGCGCAGGCCTTATATGCTTATTTTAGGAGTAATAATCCGAATGCATACATCATCTATTCAAGATTGACACCTTATGATGAAGAGCAGCATGCAGGTTTGCCTGTTGAGAACATTAAGAAGAAATATTGTTCTCCATGGATGCATGAAACATCCACTATCCCTGGCGATACCGGTCTTTTTACATCTGAAGAAGCTGAGCTTGGCAAAATAATTTCATCAACAATGCAAAGCCGGTTGATAAGCTGGAAAGCATTGGATAGTGAATGCCAGTCATTAGCTGACATATCTATCAGCACAAGCTTTTTTAGGCCATCAAGATTAGGCTTGACTACTAGAGACCGTACTCATTTGAATTCTCTAGGCCACTATTTTGTCCTTTCAAAGATTTGGCTTGAATTTCAAATGAATTCCGAAATTCGAACTGCCATACCCATACTGGAGAATATAAGAAATATTGGAGAATTTGTTAACTTCGATCAACTGTGGTCAAGCCTGGTAAAGCCGGATAGCGCTCAAGATGGTTACGAGATTGATCCGGATTTCTTAGATGGGCCTGAATATCCTGTTTGGGAAGGATTATTTGGCCATAACGATATCATTATAAATTTCGCCCACTGGGGTAATGTGAGAAGACCGGAAATAGGATACACGGAAGTTATAAATCAGGCTGTGGGAGAGTATTTTACAATATGGATATCAAATTTATGGCCAAATCAGGAGGTAAAAACCAAACTATGGCAGAGCATTGGAAGTGAACCGACAACCTGGTCGAGTTTTCCAGAGCCAAGATTTACCTCCTCTACAGGAGGGTATATCAACATAACTCAAAATACTTCAGATTTCCCAGCTGGATTGTGGTACCTGAAAATTAATGTCGGTAAAGATGTTTTCGGTCCCTTGACTATTAAGGTGGTGTAATATCCATACTAAACGTTAATTAAGATGAAACATTCGGGCTAGGGCAGAAAATAGTTTTGTAAATTGATAACGCCGGCATGTACCGCTTTTTTAATTTCCAGGGGTTCAGAATATTGATCAGAGATGGATGTCAGTGAGAGTTTTGAGCTAATGACAGATCGTCTTTTATGATCGTCATACATGCACTCGAGACCATGTAGTGCCGAGCCACCTGGAAAATCCTTGATCGATGTACCCCAGATATTCACATAGTGTCTGTTGGATCCGGAGAGTAGATCAAAACGTTTGTCCGATTCGAATCCTCGGTTATAGATAACAACTGAATCGTCCTGCAGAGAATCTTCTCGATTTAGTTGGTAAATTTTGCTGCCATTGACAAGGTCGGTAAAAAAATAGACCCTAAGTCTATCGTTGTCATAGATATAAGTGGATCCATTATTTTCAATCCTTTTACCTTCCTGTTCGCGATTGATTAGAAAAGTGTATCGGATCTTATCTCCGGTGGAGAGACCGGTAAGTGCAAGGATCCCTGAATTATCATCTAGACTGATAATTGGACCTTCAAATGTATAGTAGTGAAACATAAATACGAGTACAACCTGAACATCTTCTGTTAATACCAGCTCATGATCCATTGAAAAAATGGAGTATCTACACTTCTGTTAATCGTGGATAACCATTGCTTTATTCTAGAAGCAATATTTACGCCAAATAATGAATGCGCAATGAAATCAATGGTATGTTATTCCCTAACAAAATGCTCTGTTAAATTTTCCGACATAAATTTATAAGGTGTTTAGTGATTAACCGCCACAATAACCACTTTTCGCTATGTGAAGATCATGTCATCCCGGTGTGCATACTTTATCTCTCTCTTGCCTATCTCATTGGGGTGGTGCTTGTTATTTTCCTCCAAATTACCTGGTTTGCCCCTATCGTAACTTTCTGTGAATGTATAACCAGGCAATGGGAAGCTAACTTATTGAAATTGAATCTATTTTAGTGTTATATGGAAGGCTCGGTAAGGTTTTTTAACGAGACACAGGCCTCGTTAAAAAACAACGGTTATATACAGATGGATATTTCATGCTTCGATTAAACTTTCTCATGCTTTTCGTCTTTATCTTGTCTGGTTGCGCTTCTGACTCCATGCACAGGTATGACCAAAACGCGATCAAAAAATCCGGGACCATACAAGCAAAAGAAGAGATAGAAAACTGGGAGGAGCTTGAAAGTGACACTTTGGATATGCCGGTCGCTGGTTTTTTTGTTCAGGTGCAACTGGGTTCGCCCTCAAAAGAGGGAAATGATTTTAGATACATTGTTAAAGTCAGGGATGGCGAAGCATTGCCGGTTATCAGCAAATTCAGTGGTTTTAAGGTTGGTGAGTGTGTCACGGTCTTCTTTAGCCAGACTATGCCGCCACGGATAGCACATGGAGGGGTATGCCAGTGAGTTTCAATATTCATAAGTGTATAAAGAGTCCTGGGCGCTCGCAGCGATGCTGGTGATGTCTTAGAGGTCCTAAGGGTCAGTCAGAGGATTGTGTATTCGGACCGAAATTCGCTCTATGAAAAGCAATTTCGCATAAAAAAAGGGTTGGCGATTTAACGCTAACCCTTTGTTTTTGAATGGCTCCCCGGGACAGGCTCGAACTGCCGACCTAGTGATTAACAGTCACCCGCTCTACCGACTGAGCTACCGGGGAATTGTTCAAGAGGGGCGCATAATAAAGAGACTGGGCCTTAGCGTCAATAGTTCGATCCTAAATTTCCCCACTGCAGCTCAATGGTCTACCGTCCCAGTGGGTTTCGGATATCGTGACG
>JASFJX010000621.1:0-3276 GCA_050119385.1 Candidatus Thiodiazotropha sp.
ACAGCATGTGCAGCGTTACAAGGGATTGGGTGAAATGAATCCTGAACAGCTTTGGGAGACCACCATGAATGCAGACAGTCGACGGCTGTTACTGGTCAGCATTGAAGATGCCGTTGCCGCGGATCAGATCTTTTCCACTCTCATGGGTGATCAGGTTGAGCCTCGTCGAGACTTTATCGAGACTCATGCATTAACGGTTGAAAATCTTGATGTCTGATTTTTTATAGCCGCTATTGACTTTAAAATCAGCCATGACTCTGAGGTAGCTTCTCTACTGTAGACTCGATCCAATCCTCCGCTGCTTGGTTGATCTCTGCGGCGCTTAGACCTTTGGTATCTATAAGGGGGCCGATGCGAACTTCTATGGTTCCAGGGTATTTTCTGATATCACGCCGGCGCCAGAATACACCGGCGTTATGGGCGATTGGTAATACGGGAAATCCAGATTTTTCCGCCAATATGGCACCACCTCTTCCATAGCGTTTACGCGTACCCGGTGCAACTCTGGTGCCTTCTGGAAAGATGAATACCTTCATACCCGATTGAAGCCGTTGCGTTCCTTGTTCGACGATCTGTTCAACGGCCTTTTGTCCTGATCTTCGATCGATGGCTATGGGTTTGAAATAGTACATGACCCAACCTAAAAAAGGGACAAAGAACAATTCCCTTTTCAGTACCCACGCCTTAGTGCCTGGTATTAGGCTTACCAGGGCTATGGTTTCCCAGGCTGATTGGTGTTTGGCAAAAATAATACAGCTCTCATCGGGTAAATTCTCTTCTCCCTGGATGTTGTATTTCAACCCACAAATGTGTTTAAGGCCCCAAATATTAATACGGCTCCAGCTATTATCGATCCAATGGATGCGATCCCTTCGAAATGCCCAGCCAATTAAAGTACCGATTGTTGCAATTGAAATGGTGCTGACCAACAGCAGTATAAAATAGAGTATGGATCGGAATAGGATCATTTTATGTTTCATTATTTGTTTATTAAATACTCAGCGACACTATAAAGATCTTTAAACACAGGGATTTGAAGTTGCCTTGTTTTAAGCTGCTGAAGAGATATTTCACCCTTTCCAGTACGTACCAGGATTGGGCTTGCCTTAACCTTGATAGCTGCCTCGATATCTCTTATTGAGTCGCCAACGATGGGTACATCCTGTAATTTGTGTTGAGTTCGATGCCTAATCTCCTCATAGAGTCCTGGTTTGGGTTTACGACAGTTGCAGTTATCATCAGGACCGTGGGGGCAAAAAAGTATGGCTTCAATGCTTCCGCCCACCCCCTGTACTGCATCAGTCATTTTCTGATGAATGGCATTCAATGTTTCAATATCGAACAGACCTCGGGCAAGCCCGGACTGATTGGTGGCGACGAACACTCTGTAACCAGCTCGGCTGAGTTTAGCGATTGCCTGTAGGCTGTTTTCAATGGGCACCCATTCATCAGGACTCTTGATATAGCTGTCAGAATCTTCATTGATTACGCCATCCCTATCAAGAATAATGAGTTTCATGGAAGTAAGTACTTACTTTTATTCCATATCACGGAATTCTGAGACCCGAATGCGTCCGTTGATCATACGGGATTCACGCATGCCTAATTTTTCCATTTTGTCCCAGAAGGCCCGATTAAGGTCAAAATCCTCAGCGATTGCGGTTCCCATAATAAGAATCAGTAGATCGGCAACCTCCTCTGCCAAGGCCTGTTTGCTTTTTCCCTTGGTGACGCAGCTGGAAATTTCGCCCAGTTCTTCCGCCATCAAGGCGATACGGTAGGTCATCTCTTCTCCGCCAGTCTCGTGAAAGCGATGCTTTTCGTGGAACGCCTGTACCTCCGCCAGCATCTCTTGGTAGGAATCTCTGTTCATTATCGCCCTTCCTTGACTTGCAAGCGAGAGATGTCGGCAACGCTGAGGAAAAGTTTTTCAACTTGATTCAGTAGGCTAAGGCGATTCTTTCTCAATGAGCTGTCTTCTGCCATTACCATCACCTGATCAAAAAACTGATCAACAGGTTCCTTGAGTGCAGCCAGAATTTTTAGACCCTCTGTATACTCTCCGCGCTCGAAAAGTGGTTGAGCCAGAGGAGTGAGTTCATTGATTTTATTGGCTAATATTCGTTCTGCATCGTCTTGGAAGAGAGAGGGATCGGTTGCTGATGCGAGCTGCTCATCACTCTTTTTCAGGATGTTACGTATACGCTTATTGGCTGCGGATAGGCTTTCTGCTTCCGCCATTTTACTGAAATCTCTCAGGGCATTGATGCGCAGATCAAAATCTGCCAGATTTTCGGGCTCTATCTCGGCGACTGCGTTAAATAAATCGATACTGACATGCTGGTCGATATAGATACCTCTGAGTCTGTCCATCAAAAACCTGTAGACATCGTTGACCACATCAGATTCGGTCAACTTATCTGCCATTGATTGAGATACTTTTATCAGCGTTTCCCTTAGCTGGAGTGTAAGTGAGTGCTCACGTATAATGCGCAGTACACCCAGTGCGGTGCGTCTCAGAGCAAAGGGATCCTTGTCGCCGGTCGGCTTCTGACCGACACCGAAGATGCCGATCAGGGTATCCAGTTTTTCCGCCAGTGAGATCGCAATACCGGTTTTTGTCTGGGGCAGTTGGTCACCGGAGAAGCGTGGCATATAGAACTCGTCCAAAGCTTGGGCAAGTTCTGGATTCTCACCATCGCGCAGTGCCTGGTAGCGCCCCATAACACCTTGCATGGTTGGAAACTCGCCGACCATGTGGGTCATCAGATCACACCGGCTTAACAGACCTGCCCGATAAGCGAGATCGGAATCACCCTCAATTTCGTTGGCAATCAGTTTCGCCAGCTTGGCCACACGTTCTGATTTTTCATACATGGTTCCAAGCTTGTTCTGAAAAACGACCTGTTTGAGTGTTGCTAAATGACTCTCCAGTGTTCTCTTGCCATCCTGTTGCCAGAAGAACATGGCATCTGCCAGTCTTGGTCGAATCACACGTTCATTGCCTCGGCGGATGACATCTGGCTTCGGGCTTTCAATGTTGGCAATGGTGATGAATCGGTTCATCAACTCCCCATCACTATTATATAAAGGAAAGTATTTCTGGTTTCCCTTCATGGTTGCTACCAGGGCTTCTTGGGGTACCTCAAGAAATCGCTCTTCAAAGCTGGCGGTTATCGCTACCGGCCACTCATTGAGTGCAGTCACCTCGTCGATTAGTTCCGGATCGAAATCTGCCCTGGCATCGACTTCGGCTGCGTTTTGTTCGATCAGGTT
>JASFJX010000622.1:0-3276 GCA_050119385.1 Candidatus Thiodiazotropha sp.
AACAATGGGACGACTGATGGCACGTGTGATGATGATGGCTAGAAAAACACCCAGTGCGGCTGCGACAACGCTCAGTGTCAGCACGAAGTTTCCAGCCCTCTCATTGGATTCCTGCAACTGTGGCCCCAGCTCATCCTGTCTTTCCTTGATGTTGAGCTTGAGATCTTCCGCCAACTTGGCGATGGTTCTGCCGGCGGGATCCAATCTCTCCATCTTCAGCTTATTACGCGCTTCGATTGTCTGGACAAGTTCATTGAATGCACCAAGGTACCGATCCTGAACAGCCTCTATTTCTTTCAGGCTGGCACGACGGTCTGCATTTTCCAGACTGCCGTCCAGTGACGCCAGATGTGCTATGAAATCCTTGAACTCCTTTTGCACCCGTGCCACATGCTCATGTAGGTTACTGTCTAAAAATTTAACGACATAAAGACGCGCCAGCAATAGGTTACGCAGGGCCAGGGATGCCTCGTAAGCAGCCTCCATGTGGTCATCTCTGCGAGCGCTATGCAGAATTTCGCTCAGATTTCGCTCCATCTGTGGACCGATCACATCGAGCGTTCCTCGCACCAGTTCGTGGCGTCGTTCAATCAGTGCAACGATCTTATCAAAGGTATCGCCATAATCCGCAGCTGTCCCTTCAATCTTGGCAAAGACGCTTTGCTGTTCCTCGTTGAGCGCATGTTGCTTCGCCTCCTCGGCTAATTTATTTACTGTACCGGCACGCTCCCTTTGGGTCTTTAACATCGCCTCATCAGTGGTACTGTAATACCCCAAGGCAGCAAGGCGCATGCTTAAAACATTAGCCTGCACCCTTCCCGCATTGTTGGTGTTTCGCGCCAGGCCACGATATTCCGTAAACCCCGTCGTAGCCGTACTCAAGGCATTGGAAGAGAGCAGAGCCACAATACCAAGCAACAAAATCACTGTGCCGAAAGCCAATCCAAGCCGCATACCAATTTTCATATTTCTAAACATGATTTTTCCCTCGTTCATATCCTTAACCAACCAAAATTAATACATAGTGCCTTTCTATACCCGGCCCATATCCACATACAGGCGAGTTGTGAACCAGCACTGCCCAGTAATAGACTCTATCCAGTTGCAGCCAGCTTGTGTTCGCAGCCGGCCGTCTGCTGTACCCGCTGTACCAACCGTTGAACATCCAGAATCAGCGCCACCTCGCCGCTACCGAGGATGGTGAAGCCACCGACACCGGGCACCTTGCCAAACAGCTTCCCGAGCGGCTTGATGACCGTTTGGAATTCACCATGTAGCTGGTCGACAACCAGGCCGGCACTCTGACTGGCATGCTTAACCACAACGACATTCTGACGCTGAGGGGGCATACCCCTGATGCCGAACATCTGCCGCAAGCGAACGAACGGTAGTACTTCACCTCGCAGATTGAGGTAGCCGCTGTCCGCGCCCTGCACCTCCGTAGCACCCAACTCGATACACTGCACTACCATGTCCTGAGGAATGACATAGTTAGCGGCACCGACCCCTACCATAAATCCGTCGATAATCGCTAAGGTCAAAGGCAGGCGGATGCGAATAGTAGTGCCTATTTCCTGTTTGCTTTCGATCTCAATACTGCCACTAAGGGCCTCAATGTTACGTCGAACAACATCCATGCCGACGCCTCTTCCCGAGAGGTTACTGACTGCATCGGCCGTGGAGAAACCCGCTTCGAGAATCAGACGATAGATCTCTTGGTCGTTTATATCCGCCTCGTGGGAGATCAAACCCCTTTCTACCGCCTTTGCTTTGATGCGCTCCTTATCGAGTCCACCGCCATCATCCGATACCTCGATTACGATGTTTCCAGAGTCGTGAAAAGCATTGAGTCGTAATGTGCCGTACTCAGGTTTTCCCCGTGCCATGCGGATATCGGAAGCTTCGATTCCGTGATCCATGCTATTGCGCACAAGGTGTGTAAGTGGATCACCGATCTGTTCCACCACCGTCTTGTCGAGCTCCGTCTCGGCACCGCTTATCTCAAGACGGATCTCCTTACCGAGCTCTTTCGATACATCACGCACTACCCGGTTAAACCGATTGAAGGTCGCACCGATCTGCACCATGCGGAGATTGAGGGCCGAATCGCGCACATCTTCCACCAGCCTCGACATGGTCGCGGCCACCTCGATCAACTCCTCCAAATTCGCCTTTTGCGCAATCAGGCCGACGCCCGCGCCGGCAATGATCAACTCACCAATCAGGTCGATCAGTTGATCCAGTTTTGCGGCATCCACCCTGATCAAGGAGTTCTCAGCACCCCGACGTTCCTTGGTTTTCTGCTGCTTCTTCAATGCCGCATCGACCACGGACGGTTCCACTATCTGCTCGTTTACCAAGACGGCGCCAAGTGGTTGCGCAGATGATGGGTCTGTTGCGGCCTGCGCGGCCAGTGCCTGCCGAAGTTCGTTTTCAGTGAGACTACCGCAACGAGTGAGAATCTCGCCGATTCGCATCTCTTCCTCCGGCAGACTCTCGATCAGTTCAATGTATTGATCGATGCAGCTATGGGGAGGCAATATTCGCAGCCTACAATCGTCACGAACAAACTCGAATACACCTTCGATCTCCGCTTTTCCGACAACGCTGCTGAAACTGATCTCAAAACCCAGATAGCAGGTCTCGGGATCGAAATCGTCGACCTCAGGCAGGGCGTCACTCAGGGTAACGATGTAGACGATCTTACCAAGTGTCCCCAGATAACGTATAAAGGAGAGCGGATCCATACCATCGCGGAATACGTCATGGCTGAATCGCAGAGAGATGTGCCAATTGTCTGTCTCAACCTCTGTACCGCCATTCGCCTCCTGCGAACCTTCATGCTCGACCGAAAACTGAGAAATGGCATTTTCGCCAACCACTTCCACCTCAACTTCATCGAGGTAACGTTTGAGACTCTGCTGCAGACCGGCGCCACGCTCATCACTGATATCTTGCGCCACCTCGCCATCAGCAATCGCCCCTATCAAGTCACCAATATGATCACGGCACTCAAGGAAAAGTGAAACCAATTCACTGTCCAGTGTCACTTCACCATCACGTGCACGATCCAGTACGCTTTCCACCACATGGGTAAACGCCACGATAGAATCCAAGCCGAACAGCCCCGCCGATCCCTTTATGGTGTGCGCAGCACGAAAAATGGCATTGATCGTCTCCTCATCGACTATACTCCCCGAGTCCGGGGCGATGCAGAGCAGCGCGTCCTCCATCTCCTGCAGCAAATCGTTACTCTCTTCAATGAAGGTCTGAATC
>JASFJX010000623.1:0-3270 GCA_050119385.1 Candidatus Thiodiazotropha sp.
TTTCCCCCCACCCTCGCTTACAAAACCAATATGTAGTATAACATTTTTCATTAGTCACTCCGCCATATTGATCTAATTTGCAACATGTTTTTTTACGCAAGAAAAAAACGATGGAAGTAATGGTATTATGGAAGAACAGGGATGTTAAGGACAGTATACGACTCATTATTTACCTCCTCAGATAAAAGTATCCTGGACTAATATGTGAGTGTGAGTTGAAGATAACCTATTCTTTCCGGTTGATATTGGGTGATTTCAAGGTCACTTGATCTGAACAGGCTGTCCTGGTATTGGAATGACTCATCGCATAGATTCTGTATGCCTAACCGTACTGAGCCATGCTTGTTAGCAAAGCGATACCCCGTCTCGACATCAATCACCACAAAGTTATCCTTACCACTTCCCTGTAGATCTGATTCGATATCTTGTTTGATATATGTTGGTTGGAATTTAAAAAACACCCCGCTTGGATGGAAATAGTTAGCTTGGAGGGGAACCTGATGGGTAGTTAGGTCTACATCGTAACCAACGGCCTTTCTATTAACTGCTTCATAAAAATATTCACTACTAAATGAAAAACGCTCTGTTGGCGCCCAAAGAAGATAAGCGCGCAATATATCTTCGTTGATGTCCATGTCTGAGATGGTGTTTGTTAATTGATCTCTACTAAAATAATCAAGATCCCTGGCCATGGCTTCAATGCCGCTGAATAGGGTGGATGAGAATTGCTTTTCTAACGCCAGGCCATAATTCTCTATCTTACTGCCATCAGAATCATCAAACTGCTGATTGAATCCATTGATATGCGTCGGCTCGAGTGTCTGACGAAAAATAAAAGGCCGCACTGCATACTCAAAATAAGCCGCTCGAATTTTGATTCGGGAGGGTAGTGAGAGGGTTAGGCCAACTTTAGGATTAAACTCGTCAAACTCCACCAAACCATCGTCATACTCGATATAGCTGCCGGCAAGAGTTGTACTGAAAGTGGCATTCGGATTCCAAGTGGCATAGATAAATGCATTGGTGTAATCAGTATTTCGCTCAAGTTCAGTAAGGCTGTCGTCAACCAAAATCGGGATTCCAACGGGAAATGGAAAATCAGGAATGTCCGCGAATTCAGGCGGAAAGGTATTGAAAGATATGCTTGAGTGTCGATCATAAGTATCAATATCGATATGGCTTATACCTGCCGTAGTATTCCATTTGTCTTTTTCGTGAACCACCAGGGCTTCAAAATTATAACCATTCTGATCATAAATTGTTGTATTCACAGCATCCGTCAATACACCCTGCTCCAGAAAAAGAATTTGGTCAACTTCATCAGATTCCCTATCGACATGTTGAGCATTTACTATAAATACCGTTTCTGGAGAACTATAGTAAGTGAGACCAAGGCGACTCGATCGCCGTTTCCACTCTTTATCCATCAGTGGTGAGAAGTCTTCAGGGTCAAATCTTAAATGAAGATCACCAAAGGTTGTGTCAAGATATTTGTATTCTGCCTGGATGCTAAGGTCCGGTGACAATCGATATTGAGCGAAAAGATTATACAAATCATAGTCCACATCACTATTCTCCCTGAAGCCATCGGTCTCATAGTGATATTGACCGAGGCTGTAGGAGAAACTGTTATTCAGTCCGGATACGATTATCTCGTCACCAAAAGTATCATTTCCGGCAACCAGGGCACTTCCCTGCAGCGCGATTCTATTTCGGGAGAACAGAGATGAGTATTCATTATAGGAAATATCTCCCAGTCCGCTGTTTTCTATTGCGGTCAGGTTGGTTTCGGCCAATTGTGGCTGTATCGGTAACTGGTTGCTTGGCTGCAACAGTTGGGCTTGTAACAGTTCACTACTGCGGGCTACTTCGTACCTTGGCAGTCCCGCATACGCGTCTGAAAGCAAGCGATGGGCAGAGTAGTTTGTTGGGTCCAGGTTTAATGAGTTAGCACCCTCCGCGGCAACGAGTTGCTCGAAACCGAGATCCCGGTATAGCCTGCCAAGCACGACACTCCTTGCGGCCTCATCCTTGTCCAGAAGCTGTCTGGAGCGGTAGACCCCCCGGTTGTCGTTCAGTTTGATGGCTTGTTGTTGTGCCCGCAGGGCTTCCACCGGCCGGTTAGCGGATTGCAGTAGAATTGAATCATAGAACCATGGAGTTGGGTCGTTTGTATCGAGTCCCTTAGCTATGGCGAATTGATCCGATGCCAGCGCGTCGCGTTTCTCTTCATAGTAGGCCTTGCCCATATAACTGCGCAGCAGTGCGTTGCCGGGATCGAGCAATACGGCTGTCTCTATCTCCGCTCGACCCGACTGCAGATCGTTGCGCCTGATCTTCAGCAGGCCCAGACCCAGACGGGGAAGGGGGGATGCCGAATCGAGGGAAATAGCCTTGACAAATGCCTGTTTTGCCTCGCTAAGGTCCACATCTCGCAGGGAAGCGAAGCCCAAGACTGTTTGCGCCAGTGAGAGTTTGGGGTCGAGGGCGGTTGCCTGCTCAGCAACAGCTCGGGCAACACTGGTTTCACCCGTCATTAGCCAGACTTCCGCAAGCCGCGCCTTGGTCAGTGCGCTGTGAGGCGCCAGTTCCGCGGCCTTCTTGCTGTTGATCAATGCGGCGGGAATATCGAACATGGCCTGATCCACATAGGATTGCGCCATATAGGCGGCGGCGGACTGGCTATCTTGTTCCATGGCCTGCTTGGCAAGTGCGGCCGCCTCTTCCAACCGGTTCTGCACGATGGCTTTTATCGCTTGCCGGGCAAGGGAGTCGACCTCGCCCGGGGCTTCAGGCAGAGGAGGGTAGTAGAGCGCCCATGCCACGGCATCGAAGGGCTTGGCAATCTCGATCTGAACCGGTTGTTGATCAACCGATGCGCGACCTGCCTGATTTGCCCTCAATTCGATTGAACCGGCTTCGTTGCTGGCTACCACAACCCCTTCCAAAACTGTCACTTCGGTGGCTTCATTCTGGATACGCACCACAAATTCGGTACCCTCTATGGAGGCGTTCACATAGGGCGTATTGACTTCCAGTTGCTTCGGCGTATGGCTGATGAAGTGTATGGCGCCTCGCAGCAGGTCCAGCAAGGAGGGAATCGACTTTTCGACTTGGGTAAATATCAGTGCGGAATCGCCATCCAGGCGCAGCAGGGTATCATTGGCCAATCGAACCGCGGCCCTGCTGTTGTGGCTTGTTCTAAGTGCATCCCCGGCACAGAATTGATCATTGAGTACTGCTTGCTGCCACACCCCTTTGTCATCTCGC
>JASFJX010000624.1:0-3265 GCA_050119385.1 Candidatus Thiodiazotropha sp.
GAGCAGCAACAGTCCGGCGAACAGCAAGAGGATCAGCATCAGTCCGGCGAACAGCAAGAGGAGCAGCAGCAACAGTCCGGTGAACAGCAAGAGGAACAGCAACAGTCCGGCGGACAGCAAGAGGAGCAGCAGCAACAGTCCGGTGAACAGCAAGAGGAACAGCAACAGTCCGGCGGAGAGCAAGAGGAGCAGCAACAGTCCGGCGGACAGCAAGAGGAGCAGCAGCAACAGTCCGGTGAACAGCAAGAGGAGCAGCAGCAACAGTCCGGTGAACAGCAGCTAGAGGAACACCCGCAACAGTCTGGCGAACAACAGGGAGAACAAGAGCAATCCGGAGAACAGGAGCCGCTGTCGGATAAAGGCAAGAAAGATCAGGATGAAGAGAGTGAGTCGGGTGAGCAACTGGAGGGGGATGAACAGCAGGAAAAAAGCGACGCTCAAGCGCATAAAGAAGAAACAGAGACCGGACAGGACGAGGAAGCGCAGGAGGAACAACAGAGCAAGGGCGAACAAATCGATGAAAAGTCTGCTAATCTCGAAGCAAAGCAAGAACAAGAGCAACAAGCGCCGAGATCCCCCCGCCAAGATGAATTAGGCAAGGATACCGGCGAACGTCATATCCGGCCAGAAGATGAAGCCCGGTCGGAGGCAGTGGACCGGGTGGACCAAAGCGGCCAGCCTCAATCCCCGGAGAGTGAAGAACAAACCGAGGGCAGCGGCCGTGAAAAGACCCGCCTGAGTGGAGCAAATGCCTTGATGGAGCAGTGGCTCGATCAAGTCGAGGGAGATCCTGCCCAACTGATGCAACAGCAGTTCAGGTTAGAGGAGTATAAATACCTTCGCAGCCGAGGAGGCCGCGATACGGAGACAAGACCCTGGTGATAAAGCCACCTTTCAGATGGGGGTATCGCAAGCGATCCGTGGGGCTCGTGATGATCCTGTTGACCCTGTTGTCCACCCATTCCAAGGTCACCGCCACCCCCTACCCGGCCAACTCGCCATGGCAGGCAATACCGCCAGATCAGTGGAACTTTGCGCCACCTGATCGTCGTCAATCCGCTAGCCCTTCCCAAACCCAGCCGGCAACGACAACCCAATCTCCCTATGCGGGCTGGCCAAACCGCCAGTACCCCAGGTATACACCACAAAATTACTATACGACCCAGACCCAGCTGCCTCAGATCGAAACCAGCCTTTCGATACAACGTCCCTATGTACAGCAGAATGTGGTGCTGAAAATCAGTGTCATCAGTCAAAACAACCTGCGCACGGCAACGCCACAAATCCCTCAGAGCGACCAATTTATCCTGCAGCAACTTGAAGGCCCTGTGACCTACTCCCGTACCCGCAACGGGAAGAGAGAGATCGTAAACGATTTCTATTTCACCCTGATTCCGCTTAGGGCGGGCCTCTTTCTGCTTCCGAAACTGAGCATCAGGGGTGAGGAGGAGCAACGTTCCACGTACAGTCGGGGCAACAGACCATTCGATCTGTCGATAAACAATCCGCCACAACTGGAGATCAGAGAGACCAATCCAGTCAGTTCCCCCTGGTTGCCCGTAGATCAGCTCGATCTGAAGGTCAGCCTACCCGACAAGCTCAAAGCCTCAGCAGGCAAGCCCTTTACCCTGACAACTGAAATCAGTGCCATCGGCATCCTGGGCAAATATCTTCCCAGCCTTGAACAGCAACTCAAATCCGATGCCTTTCGTGTCTATCGGGATCAAAGCCGGGTAGAGACCACCTTGAACAAGCGCAGTAACAAGCTCCTCAGCCACCGCTTGGAGACCTTTACCCTGGTACCCCAATATGGCGGCGATCTGAAACTTCCCCAATTGAGCGTAAACTGGTGGAATACACGCATCCATGGCCCTCAACGGGCCTCTATCCCCCTGCAGCCGATCGCGGTCAGCGGTAACCAGAGATCAACCGGCTTTTTCAGCGCCGATGAAGAGAGCACCCTGTTTCCCGCCGGCGCCTCCTCTGCATTCTGGATCCCCCTCTCGGTGGTGTTCGGTATAATTTTCGGTTACTGGCTCGCCATTTGGATCTCCCACCGCAGAAAGGGAGATACGCAACACTCACCTTTAGCACCTTTGGTGGAATTTCTGCAGCGGCCGATGCGCCGGATGGCCCCGGCCTTCTCCCCCCTGAAGGCCAAGCTACGCACCACCACCACCGTGCTCAACCCGGCCACCCATTGGCAGAGCTGGCGCCGCCGCCTGGTAGGCATGCTGCCCCTCTCTGTACGCTTCTACTTCTGTGTCCGCTTCGTGGATGAGGAGAATGACCCGGAAGTATGGGGCTACACCCTGAGGTTTCTCGCCAACAAGCATCTCAGCCTACCACCGAATGTTCCCTTCAGTGTCATCGGCAAACATATCGTCGACTTCCATCCCAAAGCGCAAGAGGCGAAAATCCATACCCTGATACATGAACTGGAACAAGCGATTTATGGTCATAGGGAGTTCGACTTCGAGGGTTGGAAAGAGGCCTTCAAACATGAAATCAGGCCCAGTTTGCGACTCTGGCCACGCAGCTTCTTTAACGACAAGCCCCGACACCAAGCTCTGTTACCAAAACTCAATCCCAAAAGTGCTACAGGTAACTAGGTGTAACGAATAAATGGCACATAATTCGGCAAATATATTCACGCAAACCCTGTCGGCGGCTGGAGGAACGGATCCACTTCTGGCCCTTCGACGGCTGGGAGATTCCCCCCGGTAAGTCGGCCCTGGCGGAGGTCTATCCTTCCCGCTGGAGCAAGAACTACCCCCGCGACGGCCGCACACCCGATCAACAGGATGCCTATGCGGCCACCGCCTGGTTGCGCCAGGCGGATCTGGATGGCCGTCTTCATCACTTCCTTAAGCCATCCATGTCACCTGGTGAATATGCTGTCGCCCTGGTTGAGGGGTGGATACTTGGCGTGGAGTGATATTCCGCCCCCTGCACGATATACAACCAATATTCGTATGACTTAGATTTCTCAAAGCAGGATATAATCCGCCTCCATGACCCAACCCGCCTCGCTCTTCTCCCATCGCCCCTACTGGGCCGCCCGTTTCGGTATCGCACCGGTATTACCCATGAGCCGAGAAGAGATGGATCAGCTCGGCTGGGACAGTTGCGACATCATCATCGTCACCGGTGACGCCTATGTAGACCACCCCAGCTTCGGCATGGCACTGATCGGACGGCTGCTGGAGGCCCAGGGATTCCGCGTGGGGATCATCGCCCAGCCCGACTGGAGTAGTGCCAAGGC
>JASFJX010000625.1:0-3265 GCA_050119385.1 Candidatus Thiodiazotropha sp.
TCCGCTGGAACGCCATGGCGATGGTGGTTCAGGCGAACAGAATATCGACAGAGTTGGGCGGACATATCTCCAGTTTTGCCTCCAGCGCCACACTTTTTGATGTGGGCTTCAACCACTTTTTTCATGCCCCCAGCAAGGAGCGGGACGGCGATCTGATCTTTTTTCAGGGGCATTCCGCGCCTGGTGTCTACGCCAGGGCCTTTCTGGAAGGCCGGTTGAGTGAAGAGCAGCTCTATGGTTTTCGTCAGGAGGTTGATGGGCAGGGACTCTCATCCTATCCGCACCCCTGGTTGATGCCTGGGTTTTGGCAATTTCCCACTGTATCCATGGGGCTGGGCCCGTTGATGGCGATCTATCAGGCGCGCTTTATGCGTTATCTGCATGATCGCGCTGTGTTGAATACTCATGAGCGCAAGGTATGGGCATTTTGCGGCGATGGTGAAATGGATGAGCCTGAGGCCCTTGGGGCTATCTCCTTGGCCGGGCGTGAGCGTCTCGACAATCTGATATTTGTCATCAACTGCAACCTGCAACGTCTGGATGGCCCGGTGCGAGGCAATGGCAAGATCATTCAAGAACTGGAAGCGGTATTTCGCGGTGCTGGTTGGAATGTGATCAAAGTGATCTGGGGGGGGTATTGGGATCCGCTCTTTGCGCGTGACAAAAACGGTATTCTACTCAAGCGTATGGAGGAGTGTGTCGATGGTGACTACCAGGCTTACAAGGCCAAGGGTGGCGCTTACACCCGCGAGCACTTTTTCGGTAAATATCCGGAACTCGGTGATATGGTCGTGAATATGACCGATGAGGATATTTGGCGCTTGAATAGGGGTGGACACGATCCGCACAAGGTTTATGCGGCCTATGCCGAGGCGATGTCACACAAGGGGCAACCGACAGTGATTCTGGCCAAGACAGTCAAGGGTTACGGCATGGGGGTTGCCGGCGAGGGTCAGAACATCACGCATTCGCAGAAAAAGATGGGTGAGGCGGCGCTCAAGGCGTTCCGTGACCGGTTCAATATACCCATATCGGATGACCAGATCAGTGCTGCTCCTTTCTATAAGCCGCCGGCAGATAGTCCGGAGATGCAATATATGCATGAGCACCGTCAAAACCTGGGTGGCTTTCTACCGCAACGGCGTAGCAAACTGGAGCCCTTGCCGGTACCGGCACTGGATGAATTCAAAGGCCTGTTGGAAGGTAGCGGGGATAGGGAACAGTCGACAACCATGGCATTTGTGCGTCTGCTCAACATGCTGGTTCGAAATAAAGCAGTGGGTAAACAGGTTGTCCCTATCGTTCCGGATGAGGCGCGTACCTTTGGTATGGAGGGTATGTTTCGCCAGTTGGGTATCTATTCGTCGGTGGGTCAGTTGTACGAACCGGTCGATGCCGATCAGGTGATGTTTTATCGAGAGGATAAAAAGGGGCAGATTCTGCAAGAGGGGATCAACGAAGCAGGTGCCATGTCTTCCTGGATCGCGGCGGCCACCTCCTACAGCAATCATGGGGTCAGCATGATCCCATTCTACATCTACTATTCGATGTTTGGTTTTCAACGTGTCGGTGACCTGGCCTGGGCGGCAGGGGATATGCAGGCCCGGGGCTTCCTCATCGGCGGTACCGCGGGTCGTACTACATTGGCTGGTGAGGGTTTGCAACATCAGGATGGACATAGCCATATCCTGGCCGGGACGATTCCGAACTGTGTCAGTTACGATCCTACATACGCCTATGAACTGGCGGTGATTGTCCAGGATGGCATACGCCGGATGTATCAAGAGCAGGAAAATATCTTCTATTACATCACGGTGATGAATGAAAATTATGTGCAACCCGCAATGCCTGACGGGGTGGAAGAGGGCATAGTACGCGGCATCTATCAGCTCGATACGGGTGGTAAACACAAGCATCGGGTCCAGCTGCTGGGTAGTGGCACGATTTTGCGTGAAGTGATAGCTGCTGCGGCGTTGCTGGAAAAAGAGTTCGAAGTCTCAGCCGATATTTGGAGCGTGACAAGTTTTAATGAGTTACGCCGTGACGGCCTGGATGTGGAGCGCTGGAATACCCTGCATCCACAAGAGAAACCTAAACAGTGCTATGTCACTGAAAAACTGGCTGGCCAGAAAGGGCCCGTGGTAGCAGCCACGGATTATATTCGCAGCTATGCGGATCAGATTCGCCCATTCATTACAGCCGACTACAGCGTGTTGGGTACTGATGGTTTCGGTCGTAGCGATATGCGCAGCCAATTGCGCAAGTTTTTTGAAGTAAACAGATACTACATCGTAATCGCTGCCTTGAAGGCCCTTGCGGATAGGGGGGAGATCAAGCCGGAGTTGGTTGGTCAGGCGATCACAAAATACAAGATCGATCCGGAGAAACCCAATCCAATTCGTGCCTAGTAACCTTCCCTAAGACAACGATTAGTTTGAATGACACAGATACCGCCTAACCGGCAAAGAGGATAAGACGTGGGTAAAACGACGGATGTAGTGATACCGGATATAGGTGATTTCGACGCGGTCGAGATTATCGAGATTCTGGTTTCAGAAGGTGACCGAGTCACAGTTGAGGAGTCTCTGCTGACCCTGGAGAGTGACAAAGCTACTATGGAGATTCCATCCCCCTACACAGGGGAGGTGAAACACCTGTTAGTGAAGGTTGGTGATCGTGTCAGAGAGGGAGACAAAATACTCGTTTTAGAAGCTGAAGCGAGGGAACAAAATAAGGAGGGGGAAGAGGTAAGCTCCCTGGCCCCGGCGGCTGAAGAGGTCGAGACTGTACAAGCACCGGCTCCGGCTGCTAACGAAGAACCCGTTTCAGTGTCTGGTCAGCCACAGCGACTGCCAGGTGAGAAAGAGACGCGAGTACCCCCCGTACCGGCAGGATTCGTTGGCAGTGGTGGTCAGGGTACTCCGCATGCCAGTCCCTCGGTACGTCGATTTGCCCGTGAATTGGGTGTTGACCTCTCATTGATCAAGGGGAGTGGTCCAAAAGAGAGAATCCTGAAAGATGATGTTCAGCGCTTCGTCAAACGCTCATTGAGGCAGGGTGAAGGGGCAGCGGCTAGGTCACCCTTTGAGATGCCGGCGGGGCCGGAGGTGGATTACAGCCGTTTTGGCGAGGTTGAGACAACAGCGCTGAAGCGGATAAAAAAAATCAGTGGCGCTCATCTTCATCGCTGTTGGCTGAGTGTGCCTCATGTGACCCAGTTTGACGAAGCGGATATCACCGATCTCGAGGCATTCAGGCAAACACA
>JASFJX010000626.1:0-3254 GCA_050119385.1 Candidatus Thiodiazotropha sp.
CGATAGCTAGTTCCGAACCGATACCGCCACCGGCACCGGTCAGGATCACTCGGGCTGCATCAAGTTTCATCATGGATGCTCTCCTGATAATGTGTTTTCAATTGGAATTTCCAGCCTCTACCCAGCGCTCTCTCAGACAGGGCTTGATCGGAGTTTGGCAGGTTCTTCTGTGTCCGGTTGGACAGCAGTCGGTGTAAACCCGCATAGGCCAGCCCAATGACAGCCAGCTGAAACACCGCCACCACTGCCTGATCGAGCAAGCGCAGTAGGAAGGTGTCGCCGAGTTGCCAGGGTAAGGCATTTATATGAGCAATAATGTCCATACGCCCTCTGCTTCAGGCCGCCTGCGCGGTATCGTTCAGCACCAGGGGCAGGTTGCGGAAGATATCGCCATAGAGTTTGTAGAAACACTTCGCCGTATGGACCACGAAGCGGCGGTCCTCCTCCCCCTCCAGCCGGTTGACCAGCCCTTGATAGAACTGCATGTGTGAGATATCGAGGGAACCGTGGCTGGTGAGATAGGTGAAGGCATTGTCCGGCAGTTTGAGACTCGCCTGTGTCGCCTTGGCCGCCTTGGTCGCCAGCTCGATGCTAGTGCCCTCCAATACCAGGACCATGCCGAGGAAACCGACCGGATTGCGACGTTGTACAATGTCATAGGCATAGGCGCACATCAGCTCCGCCGGCATGTCGGGGGTACCCCGACGAATCGCTTCCTTATCCTCGCCGCAGACTGCAATATCGTTGAGGATCCACTCCTGGTGGCCCACCTCTTCTTCGATATAATGGGCCATGGCGTCACGCAACCACTCCATCTCCTGAGGCACGCGCGAACCGCAGGCCATCAGCAGAGGCGTGGTGTGCTTGACGTGATGATAGGCCTGGGTCAGGAAAGCGATGTAGCTCTCCAGGGCGAGTTCACCCCGCGCACCATGCTGTACGAAAGGAATCGACAACAGCGAGGCCCGCTGCGCTTCGGTCTGGTCCATCAATTGACTAAAAAAATCACTCATGAGATAAGCTCCTCTCGATAGAGCGCGTCGATACGCTCGCGGTAGTGTTCAAAAATCGCCTCGCGGCGCAACCGGCCGGTGCCGGTGAGTTGCCGGTTCTGCAGGCCGAATGGTGCATCAGCCAGTAACCATTGGGTAACCCGGGCATAGTCAGGCAAAAGCGCGTTGACGCGCGCAATGGCCGCCTCCACGACTGCAGTCTCCGCACCGGGCGTGGGCAGGATCACGGCACAGTTCCAGGGACGGGCTTCGCCGAACAGGGCGGCCTGGGCAATCACACTCTCCAGCACCAACTCACGCTCCACCCACTCCGGCGAGACGTTGCGGCCAAAGGCGGTGATGAAGATATGGCGACGACGCCCCCGCAGATACAGATAGCCCTCGTCATCGAGGTAGCCGATGTCGCCGCTATGCCACCATTCTTCTTCGCTTTCTAGAGGGACTTCACCAAGATAACCGGAAAAACGGTTACCGCGGATCAGGACTTCGCCGTCATCGGCGATTTTCAGGTCGATATGTGGCAGGGGCTTACCAACCGCCCCTGGACGCTGAGCGCCCGGGTGGTTGAGACAGACAACGGAGGCGAATTCAGAGAGGCCGTACCCTTCATAGACCGGCAGGTTCTGAGCGGCCGCCCGCAGCAACAGACGTTTGGAAACCACCGCACCACCCACAGCGATGAAACGCAGCCCGGCTGGAGCCTGCTGACCAGCCTCCATAACAGAGACCGCCCCCTGCAACATCTGCGGACTGAAAATAGCGGTAGTCGCTGCCCACTCATGCAACGTCTTTAGCATCCGTTCAGGATCAAGTCCGCAAGCGCCGAGCAGGCCTGTTTCATTCAACGAAGGGAGGAGCACAGTGGCACCCGCCCAGAGAGGGAGGTAGAGGCCGGCGATGTTCTCCAGCAGTACAGCCAGCGGCGCGAGCGCCACATGCCGGTCATCGGCAACCACCTCCACGGCCATGCTCAGCGCGTCAACCACCTGCTCTATCTGCTGCCAGGTAAGCATCACTCCCTTGGGTTCCGCAGTGGTGCCCGACGTATAGGTGATTTTGACGACCCCCGGTAGCAACGCCTGTGCCGGCAAACCTGTAGCGAGACAGCTCAGGGAGAGATTACCAACCTGCAAGTGATCCTGCTCTACCAGCGCCAATCCCTGCAAACGCTGCCGCAGTCGTTGGGGATTGTCGCTGATCACCAGCTTAACGCCCGCCTGCGACAAAGCATGCTGCAACTGGGCCGCAGAGAAAAAGGGTGGCAGAGGCACCAGAGTGATACCGCAGGCCATTGAAGCCAAATCGATGAGCGCCCAGGCCGGGCTGTTGTCCAGGTCCAAGGCCAGTACGTCGACCCGCAAAGCCTGTAGCTGTGGAATCACTACCTGCAGTGCCGCCTGCAGATCGGCATAGTTCAACTGTATACCCTTGCCCTCTATTGCTGTGGCACAAGGCTTTTGTACGGCGTGTTGAGTCAATCGGTCGAACAGTTTCATGCCACCTGCCTACCCGCCTGCTCGGCACGCAACCATAGCTCCCGCATCGGCTGCTCCTGTTGGCATTTGGACCAGAGCACCGCATAGCCCTGAGCGATGTTGCCGGCCATGACTCTTGGTTTCTGCTCGTAATAACTCCCCCAGTGCGCCTGTTTTCCAAGCGGTAACGATTCACGTCGCGCCGGGGCCAGGTCGATCAGCTGCAAGCCGAGCCGGCTAAAGGCGTTATGCAGGACAGGACCGATAGTGAAGAGTGCCCATTCGCAACCGGTGACGGATAGATAGGCGGTCAGGGCGGTAATCAGCCAGCGCCCTCCCCCAGCCATGTTGACAGCCAGATTGCCCACCTCGACCAGGCGAGAACGGTCCACCGGCCTTTTCAGCTTCGTGGCCAGTATCTGCTCGGCCGGTAGATCGAGATAGTTCTCGATAAACAGCGAATCCTGACCGGCATAGCGAAATCCCAGCACCGCCTTGAGTTCATTGTGTTGATCGCTGAGACTCATCAGCAATGGCATGAAGTGGCGGATCTCCGCCCCATAGTGCTGTTTGAAGCAGCTGGAGACAAACTGCTCCGCCGCCAGGCGCTGCACGGCGCCCGGCCGTGATGTCTGCACGTATCTCGGCCGACACTCCGCTGGATCTATTCGATGCCTGACTATGGACATTGACTGTGCTCCCTGGTTTGACATGGCGCACAGACTAAGCAACGAGGCTTAACCGAATCTTAAATAGGGAAAACTAA
>JASFJX010000627.1:0-3251 GCA_050119385.1 Candidatus Thiodiazotropha sp.
TATGTCCTGGAGTGCCCACAAGTTGTCTGATCCCGCGGTGCGCAGTGCCATTCGCTCATTCTGGCTAAATGATGACATCGTCACGAACAGCGGGATACGTCAAGTGCAGAACGAGTTTATATGGCAGATCGGCAAAGTGGCGGAGTACATCAAACTAAAGCTCACCACCGAGGAGTTTGAGTATGTGCTCGGTTTCGAGCCCATCAACGAACCCTTTGACGGCGGTATCGAAGAACTTGGTATTAATAATTACGATGACTTCGACAACCTGATTCTTTGGCCCTTCTACGAGCGCGTCCGCGCCGAGATGGATGCCAATGGTTGGGGTGCTAAATGGGTGTTCGCGGAACCGCTGGTCTTCTGGAGTTCACTGGCCGGTATCTTCGCCCCTGCCACCGGCGGTGGTTACCTGGACTACAAACCCGGTGAAGGTTTTGTCTTTGCGCCGCACTTTTATGATCAAGGCCGTATGGGTACCAATGATTGGTCAGTGGCCCGCAACGGCGCCTATTTCAATAACCTGGATCTGATCCGCGATGAAGCGCGATTCCTCGATCTGCCCATCTTCCTTGGTGAATTCGGCATGTGGCTGGAAGGTTACGGCCATACCGACACCGAGCGCATCGTCAACGCAACCTATCAGGGTATGGAAATATCCGACCAAAACCACGGTAAAGACCGATTTGCGGACTTCTATACCCCAACGGTGTCTGGTACACAATGGCAGTGGGATTACTATTACGATAATCACTACGAGTTCCATAACAGCAATCCTGATGAACTTCGGACAGAAGACGATGCCTGGAACGGCGAGAACTTCTCCATCATCAATAACTATGCCTCAGGCTATAACGTTGATCAGTATCTGATCGAACGCATCTACCCGCGTCGCATACAAGGCGACCTGATGCACTTCCACTATAATGCAATGGTGCGTGACCGAGCGGGAGAGGAACTGTGCTGGGGGTCTATTCGTCTAGACCTGGACGATCAGTTTGAAAATCGCGAATACTTCCGATGTAAAAAATTCGCTATCGCCGTTTGGCGCGGCCGCAATGCAGACGCCCCCACAGAGATCTTCCTTCCCCGTCATATGGATGTGACAAGCATGCTCATCGTCACCGAAGCTGTTATCAAGAACAAGACGCTGGCTGTGTCCACTGAAGTAACGAACGAGTCGAATGAAGTTATGGTTACCGCAGATCCCGGAAAAATCAACGGTTCCGGCAAGCGGCTGCTGGTGTGGGATGATCACAACCAAGGAGAAGACACCGATACACTGCACTATGTCCTGATTGTGGAGAACACCGCAGATCTTGATGATAATGACCTTGTTGAACTGCAGGCCGCATTGACCCAACGTATCCAGCAGGAAAAACGCAGCCCTGTCTATCTACCGGGGACGATGACCCACAGCGGCTATCCTGATGATGAGGGTGATAACACCTACTTCTCCCTTGTCGATCAGCGCGCCGGCAAATGTCTTGACATTGCAGGCGCCAACACCAAGAGCGGCACCAATGTACAGCTCTATCGATGTAACGACAGCAACGCCCAAAAATGGCACTATGACAATACCACCGGCGAACTGAGAAGCAGACTCAACTGGGACAAGTGCCTGGACATTGACGACGGCATCCTCAGTGAAGGCACAAACATTCAATTATGGGACTGCAATAACAGCCACGCCCAGAAGTTCGACATTGTCGGTAACACCATTCGTTCGCGCTCCGACAATAATCTGGCGGTCGATGCGTATGGTGTCGACGACCGCACCAACATTGGTCTGTGGACAGTACACGGCAATGCCAACCAACGCTGGACCCGTCGTTACTAGTGTGGTGTAACGTATAAATAGTACATATCAAAGGCCCACAAATGTCCCAAGACAAGGCGCAGTCCGCGTTTAATGGCCTCTGCCCTTAACAAGGACTGCAACGCAGTATTGTAGCATTTGTGGACCTCCCTTCGGGCATAACGAGAAACCGTCATCTGCATTCCCTTTTAGCATGGCAGAAAAAAAAGACCGCTGAATAGATTAGGTGATTGGGGCTGTCGTACAGCCCCATTTTTTTGCCCTGCAAACCACAATCCGGCCTGTCGGAATGGTCATAGTTTTCCACATTATTATAAAAAAACGGATGAACGTACGGCAGGAAATAAATCGAGCGGAAAGTTTTTATGATCGTAGCGTGGGAAATTCGGGAAAAAATGGCAAAATCTTATGATGAATAATTTGGCTCATCGTATGACAAAAGCGCGGTGCTCTACAGGTATGGTTGTGCATCACTGCATAAGCGCAGATAGAGATTGAGAAAACCCCATCCAGTTGTTTGAGCTTTTCGACTATCCAGTCTCTTCGGTGTTCGTAGCTACGACCGGTTTAACTCATCCTCTCCGCACAAAAACGCCCTGCGGACACAGCGGGATATGCAGTGATAATAGGGGGTTTCTTCAAGACAGATTTGTTGCTTGCGCGATATCGTCATTGCCGGGTTCTTGGCTTAGTGTCATTCTATATATGTTCTACTTTAACTCACCTGAGTGTTTTTTTCAAATGGTGACTGTCCTGAATACTGACTTGAATACTGACTCTGAATACTGGTGACTGTCCTGAATACATCTGCTGAATACTTCTCTTATGAATACTTATACTTCTGAATACTTCTTCGCTCGTATGACAAAAGCGCGGTGCTCTACACTTACCTTCCTACAAGATTACTCCGGTTGGACAATTTCAATGTAATCAGAAAAATCTATTTTATCCGGTACAGGCCAGAACTCCATTTTAGCTTCATCTAGAGCCGCTTTCGCCAGTTCTCTAAGTTTATTCCATGATTGACCCGATACAAAATCATTCTCTGTAAAGCCAAAACATGTACCTCCGTCTATCATTCGAAAAAGTTTCTCTGCATTTTCAACATTTGGCTCAAACTCATCCCACCAACCATTGTAATATTGAATCATCGTATCTATAAGCTGTGATGCAGGGTTGTTAACAAAGTCAGCTTTTCCATCAGCGAAATCACCTTTCGGAATATCACCAATAATTTCTATTTGTCGATCTACTGGCAAACAAAGCAAAGATAACAACATCCAAAATGTTTCAGCAGTTTGATTTGGTTCCATAGAACACTCCTATTGATGCCATTTCCTTACATGATAGTGAAAGTTACCATCCCTCCATACAGCAATTTCATCATTCTTGAGACCAGATGCACCGCCATGATCAGGATTGAATCGATGGTAAT
>JASFJX010000628.1:0-3250 GCA_050119385.1 Candidatus Thiodiazotropha sp.
GCCTGGAAGGCGAGCAGGATGGCGATAAATTTGGCGATCTGACCAAAGTACTGTTCGATCAGGCGCAACTGGCCGAAGGCGGACAGTTGGACGACCCCGCTGCATTTGTACGGCGACTGAATAGTTTAATGTTAAAACTGACTGCAGGATGATGGTGTGGGGGAAGGCGGGCCTGCCGCCTTTCTCCTGATCGTTGGTTTTTCATAAACAGCCTGTATCCACCTATTGATAGCCTCAACTGGCCCAAGCCGCCATGGCGTGGCAAACTTCCAAGGGCCTGTTAACACTTATCCGGTCGGTTAAGCGTTAACGGGCCCTAGAACTCTATAACAAACCAAAGGAGACTCACTATGCGCATCATTCTGCTGGGTGGACCGGGCGCCGGTAAAGGTACACAGGCCAATTACATCAAAGAGAAGTATCGAATCCCCCAAATATCCACCGGCGATATGCTGCGGGCACATGTCAAGGCCGGTACGGAACTGGGTGTTGCTGCCAAGAAGATCATGGACGAGGGCGGCCTGGTTTCAGATGACATCATCATGGGCATGGTGAAGGAACGTATTGCAGAGGGTGACTGTAGCAATGGCTATCTGTTTGATGGTTTTCCCCGTACCATTCCCCAAGCGGAATCCCTAAAAGAGGCGGGCGTACCAATCGATGCGGTGGTAGAGATCGATGTGCCAGATGAGGAGATCATCAAACGCATGTCCGGTCGCCGGGTGCACCTTGCCTCGGGCCGAACCTATCATGTGATCTATAACCCTCCAAAAAACGAGGGTAAAGATGATGTTACTGGCGAGGACCTCATTCAGCGGGATGATGACCAGGAAGAGACCGTCAAGGCACGACTGAAAGTCTACCATGATCAGACTGAACCGTTGATTAGCTTCTACTCTAAAGAGGCAGAATCAGGAACCTGCAACTATTTGAAAATCAATGGAGTAGGTGGTGTTGATGAGATTCGGGAGCAGATATTTCAAGGCTTGGGATAGGTCATGTGGATGAGTCGCTGGAGAGTAAGGCAACACCAAGTATCAACTGCCGCAAAAAGATTCCCGCAAGCATTAATTCGGCTATTCTGATACCATCACTTTAATTTTATAGTATTTAGCAAGGGGCCGTATTGTGGCAGTAGTAGAACTGACAAAAGAAAACTTCGAATCGACGATAACAGAAAACGATTTTGTCATCATCGATTTCTGGGCGCCCTGGTGTGGACCGTGCCGGTCTTTTGCGCCGACCTATGAGTCGGTCTCGGAGGACCACGAAAATATCGTCTTCGGCAAGGTCAATACCGAGGAAGAGCAGGAGTTGGCGATGCATTTTCAGGTGCGCTCGATTCCAACGTTGATGATTTTCCGTGATAATGTCATCATTTTCTCCCAGCCAGGCGCTCTGCCTGAATCTGCCTTTCGCGAGCTGTTGAGTAAAGCGGGAGAGCTGGATATGGATGAGGTTCGAGCGCAGATCGAAGCAGAACAGCAGAAAGGGCAAAACGCCTAATTCCTTGTTCAACCTTATTATTAGCCCTTACCTAATAAGTTGGGTCTAGGGCTTCAAGGATGTCCTTGGTCAGGGTCTGGTTCGCTGGGATAATAAGCTTCGAGGCATATATGCTGGTATGTTGCTGCACAACTGGAGTCCCAGGCTGAGAAATATTGATTCTGATTACATTAGAATAGAAATGTCAGCCAGTTGTATACAGTGTCAATTGTGAGATGGCCGTGAAATCGCCTGATCTGGATTTTGACTAATAACCCTGGGTAACGTAGTAATACAGGGTTAATATATTAACTACCCCACATATTTGGTCGCCTGCCGAATACTCGACCATCTAGCATATCGCTATAATACTGCTTAGGGACTATTAAGAAGCCCTACGCCGAATATTTTTCCGGTCGCTAGGAGAAAAGAGCAACCTGTTGTTTTATAGGGGTATTTTGGGTATTGGTAAAGTGCAAAGTGTTTCCGAACTTCGCTGAATGGGTCATCTTGCCGTCCAGCTGCGGTATTTTTTGTTTATGGGCCGAAGGATGGGCTTAATCGCAAATCCGCATCTGGACAACGATTTCGGTACGCATATCGCGTTTCCAGTTAAACCATTCGGGCTAATGATAGATGAGAGAGTTGATATAATATTATGTACCCTAGCGGTTACCCATGGAGCATTAATAAACTGTTGGCCCGAAGGCCTAGCATGGGTATGGTCTTGGACCTCAGTGAGGAAAGCTATGCATTATTGATGCGGTTAGCGCCAGCTCTGGCTGAGATGTCAGGTAGATACCAATCCAATCTCGAGCATGGTATGGATCTCTATCTCGAAGCTATGGAGCAGACTCCCTATACCTCACTTGTACATTTAACCTACTATTTTAGTCATGCTGTGGGTGACTACCCAGATCCCGATGCAACACTTAGGGTCTACCATGACTCTAGACAGGTCGATGTACTGGATTTTCGGCAATCGAGTTTGCCACTGCATCGCTGGGGTGACAATCCAACCTTGGAGCAGCGTTGGCGGATTAATCTTTTTCTTTCAAAATGGCTGCAATATTGTGTTGCGCAAGGGCATGGATTTATGGTTAAAAATCATAGAGTTAAAGGTGGGGTGCTAGAAACTGAATATACTTGAGTGAAACGCTAGAAATAAGCAAACTAATGATTTAGGGTACTCGCCGTGACCTGCAGTTTAGGGTACATTAGAGTGAATATAAATTAACGGGATATATATGGATGCGACAGGGAATGCAATTCCGGCCAGTTGTAGATAAAGCGAGAAGGACCTGATGAGAAACAGAGATGATAAAAGTTCTACTGGTTGATGATCACGAACTGATCAGAACTGGTGTAAAGGGTATTCTGGATAAAGCGGATGATATCGATGTCGCTGGAGAAGCTTCGAGCGGTGAAGAGGCGATTGAGCTGGTAAAAAAGACCTCCCCGGATTTGGTGCTGATGGATGTCAATATGCCAGGCATGGGCGGTATTGAAGCAACCCGTAGGTTGTTGCGCATCAAGCCCGATCTGAAGGTGATAGCCCTTACCGTTCTGGATGAGGATCCCTTTCCTTCACGCCTTCACGAAGTGGGGGCAATGGGTTTTCTGACCAAAGGATGCCCGGCGGATGAGATGCTGCGTGCCATTAAGGCAGTTAGCAATGGTCATCACTACATCGCATCTGATGTGGCTAGAAAACATACATTAACCGAGTGGCAGGGAAGTTCCGATAATCCCTTCAAGGTTCTGT
>JASFJX010000629.1:0-3248 GCA_050119385.1 Candidatus Thiodiazotropha sp.
CACCCAGCTCGATGGGCTCGGCCGGGGTGAGTGGCAGCTCGGCGTCCAAGGGGGCATCGGCGGCGACCACGTCCACATACCACAATGAATTAGGTGCACTCGATGAGTAGTTGCCCAGACTGTCCCTTACCCCGACGACGATTTGGTAACGCCCTTCCTCGGTTGGCGTCCAAGTGATGGTGCCGTTTTGGGTGTCGATGGTCGCATCAGCCGGCGCTGACCTGAGCCAATACTCCAGGGGGGTATCGCCCTCGCGGTCGGTGGCCAGGGCCTGATGGACATACGCCCGGCCCACCTTGGCGTAGGCCGGGCGGTAGGCGGGAACAAACACCGGGTAACGGTTCTCGAAGGGTGCGACAACCAATAACCCCCGTGCATCGGTGGAGAGGCCGCGGGCATCGGTGACCACATACCGGTACCATAAATCCTTGCCCACATCCTCGGCGCTGGGCAGCCACTCGATAATCCCCGTGGTCTCATCGATGGTCATGCCTTGCGGGGCAATGGGTAGACTGTAGGTGAGGGCGTCCCCATCGGGGTCGCTGGCGATGATCTGAAAACTAAAGGGAATGGTGGCTTCGGCATCAGGAATATCGGCGGCGCCTATCACCGGGGGTTGGTTGTCGTCGATCACTGTCAGGGTGAATGTCTCGGTGGCGCTGCTATTGAGCCGGTCCTCCACATGCAGGCGGATGGTATGCTCGCCGAGATCGCCGGCTGCGGGTGTCCAATTAATCCGCAGCGATTGGGTTTGAGGGCCCCGCACCAGCGCATAGCGCATGCTTGAAGGGGCTTGCTCAAACACCACCTTCAGATCATCCAGGTTGGCGTATAAATGGGGCGCCACATCGTTTTCCACATTGAGGATGTAGGCGTACTCATGCCCCACCGAAGCGACTCGCGGCGGATTGAAGTCAAGGATTTGCGGCGCCAGGTTGGGCGAGACATTGACCGTGAAGGTCCGGCTCTGGGCCGTACCCCCACGGGCGTCACGCAGGCCCAGCTCAAACGGCTGCTCCCCTACCTCCTGGGGTATCCAGCGAAGATAATGCATCGCCCCGACGGTACTACGCCGGTCATTCTCCCTGTCAATGCCGGTGTAATAGGCAATAACACGCTGGATGTAGGCCTCATCCGGCCCCGACAGGATATCCACGAACGCCGCATCCTGATCCTCATCGGTGACCACCACCTGGTGCATCGGATATTGCAGGGAGTGCTGGATGTAGTTCTGGTTGTAGACATAGGGCACCCCCTGGGTGGCGCTCAGGCTGATGTGCGCCTCGCCGAAGACCGGCGGGGTGTTGAAGGGCTCATATTGGTGCAGGGCAAAACGCTGTTCGCGCGCCAGGCCCTGGGGGTCGGCAACGCTCAGAACGACCGGTTCGCGGTTGAATTTGCTTGAACTGAATTGGGCCTGGGGCCAGATGAGCTGGCCCGCTGCATCGAGGCTCATGCCGCTCGGCCCTTCGATCAGGGTATAGGTGAGTGCTTCGCCCTCTGGATCCTCGGCCTGCACCGGGTAGGCGTAATCCGTGCCTGCCTCGACCTCCAGGTTGGGCAGCGAGGTAATGACCGGCGGGCGGTTTTGCGTGCCGCTGCTCCATTCGACACTGACGGAGCGGCTCAATGGGTTGACGCTCGCGCTAACCGTATCGATACCCGGTTTGTCGCCGCTGTAGCAGTAGCGGGCGATGCCCTGGTCATCGGCGAAGCGGTAGGCGTCACGATGCGTCGCCCCGGCCAGGTTGAAGTGGACGCGCGCCCGATTGACCGGCATGCCCTGGGCATCCAGGACGCGGGCTTCGCCACACCAGGAGTCATCCAGGCTTTGGCTGGCCTCGCCGGTTAAGGTCAAGGAAGCTGCCGTGCGCCCCGCACTGAGCCCCATGCCCCCCAGGTAGCCGTAGGATTCGAAGGAGTCGTAGCCATAGACATAGGCGCCGAAAGGCTGCTGGGCCTCAAGCTGGTGCGACCCCGGCGTGAGGGGCAGTTGGCTGTAGACATAGGGGCTGTTGGGGATTTCATGAAACTGAGCCGGGTCGACGCCCTGGCCGTCGAGGCTCAGGCTGGTCAGGGCCTCCGTGGGCACCAGGAGATTGACGAAGTTGTAGGCCAGATCCCTCGCCGGGGTGGTGAGGGTGTAGTGGCTGAGGAACTGCTCGGCGGGGGGCACGATCACCATGAAGGGGTCGGTGAAGTCCGCTTCCAATTCCCGGTAGCCCTCATCGAAACTGTTACTGTTGGAATATTGCACCAGCAGGATGGGATGACTGGCCTCGACCTTTTGCGGATTGAACGAGCGGAATTCGTAATACTCACCTTGATCGAGACGCGCCCGGAGTAGGTCGTCGATATAGAGCGCGGTATTGTCGTAGGGCGCCACGGCGCGGAAGGTGTCGCCATACTCCACAGACCAGGATGCGCCGTTTTCCGTGCGCCCCCAAAAGGGCGCGGTATAGTACTGGGTCGCCAGGCTTTCAACGGGCGGCAGCTGCTCGACGATGTGGTCGCAGGCGGTTGTACCCACGGGGATCACGGTGCAGTCCATCTGCCCAAACACACCGATGGGCTTGTCCGAGCGGATGCGGCTGCCAGTGAGGTCGGCCTTGAAGGAGCCGCGGGTCTCCAGGTTGTAGACATCACCCCGGTTGAGGGTGAGTTCGATGGGGGTGCCCGCCTCGATCTGGCCCTGCCCGCCGGTAAAGATGTCCATGATCGGATCGATAGTGACCCGGGTGTTATCCTCGCTGGCCACCAGGGTGGTGATCGGGCCCGGCTGGCCGGCATCCACGGTGGCGAAAATGCCGATCTTACCGATCATGATATAGGTCGCGGTGATATAGTCCTGCCCCAGACTGGCCACCGGAAGCCCCAGAAAACCGTCCGTGGTATCGGTCTTTTGGCTCATGAAATAGGCCGAAATCGGGCTGGTCGCGGTGATGTGGATGGCGTAATTTTCCAATAGCCTGTTCAGCTCGAAGCCTTCGGTTGCGGCAAAATCATCCAGATTAACGCTATAGGTCGCCATTTGGTCGGCAGTCAGCGAAAGGGTTTCCACCACGCCCAGCGCCGCTATCTCGAGGGTCGCTTCGGTATCGGTTCCCGCGGATACCAGGTTGATATCAAAGCTGCCCCCATCAACGGTTGTCATATTGTGGGAGACCGGTATCCAGAACTCGGTGCCCACATGGCTCTGGGTATCATGGGCGGACAAGACCTCTACACTGACCGTCTGCTCCGTGGCC
>JASFJX010000630.1:0-3240 GCA_050119385.1 Candidatus Thiodiazotropha sp.
AATTAGCGACGGCTAGTCCTACGCTCGCATGCCTGGCCAATGGCGCTTGTGGTGCGGCTGAGAGTTACCGAATTTACCGAGCGGCCCACTAGTCATGGGTATTAATCATATTATTACTTTTATTGTTCACTTCGGGATTCTATTTATACTTGGTCACACCCGATACGGCCACTGATTCGTAGAGTGTTTCCATAATGATGCTGTTTTTTTGGGCTTATTGAGGATGCGGAGTTGCCAGGCCCGTACTAATCAGGCTGTTGCACTTTTTTGCCAGGTCGGTACGTGAAAAGTGCTGATCCGGCCAGATGGGACTGAATTGCTGGATAATGACCTGGGTGCGCGGACGGCTCAGCACTCGCCACATCGTCAAGCCAATATGATTCTCATCATCCAAAGCGATTTCTGTAAGTGGTTGGTTGTTGTCGTGGTAGCGGATCATGACCGGAGTCACTGGACGCTGCGCTTCGATCGCTGCCTTGAGCAGGCGTGGATGAAACGGTTTGACTGCGAGCCCACTGCTTGTGGTCGACTCGGGAAAAATCATGACATTGTCCATATTCACCAGGGCCTTGCGAATCTCGGTGATACTCTCTTCTGCGCCGCGTCCACGCTCGATAAACAGAGTGCCAGAAGCTGCGCTCAACCAGCCGAAGAATGGCCAGTTGCGAACCTCGGATTTTGACAGGATGCGCAGCGTAAACCAGCCGCCAAACACGAAAATATCGAGCCAGCTGATATGGTTGGCAACGAACAGACTGCCGCAGATACAGCTACTTTCGTCTGCCGGGCGAATCATCTTCACCTTGCAGCCCATGATCAGCGCACAGAGCTTGAGCCAGCGACGGATGATCGACTTGTGATGATGGTACTCACGGTTGCCGCGGTGAAAAAGCAGTGCCGCGATCAGCAGGCCTGCCGCCAGATTCAATAGAATCAGCAACAGGCGCAGGGTGAAGCGAATGATTTTCACGATTTTGGTATCCCGCATTAACAGTTCTTGCCGCTCCACTTAACGTTCAATGCGCAGGGTAATGGTCTGTGTCCGTTGCGTGATTGTCTCACGGATCGCTGGCTACACCCATCAGGGGCGGTCGAGGTAGCAGCACGGTAGAATCGCTCCGGCCCCATGGTCTTGAGCAGTGCCAGAGTGAGCAGTTCCTCGTTGATGTCTCCGTCGGCCGAGAACAGGTGCTGCACTCGGCCATGCGCGCCACCGGCGTGTTGAATTACAGGAGTAAACATCTCGCCCATGGTAGATACCATGCAGCCGTTGGACGCGATGTTGAGAACGATGTCTGTGCCGTGGCGTAGCTTGGCTATAACATCGCCCACATAAGCACTGATTTCTCCCAGCGGGCGGAGTGTCGGCAGAACCATTTTCGCTTTGTGCCCAGCGGCAGCCGCTGGCAGCGGTAACGGCACCCCTGCAGCACGGTACAGCGGTCGCGCCACGAGATTGCGTATGGTGAAACGCAGCATACTCATCGTACGGATCTGAGTGCGAATAGGGGCGATCTGCGTAGTGTCACGGACGGTCGCGGCATCCAGGCATTTCAGCTTGCTGCTTTGTACCTCAATCTCCTGTTCGCACAGCCATTCCATGTAACTCCATACCGGTGTGGCTGTAAGGCTGAAGCGGCGGAAGCCGAGGTTTGCGAGCAGCAGATGAAAGAGCTCCTCACACTGGGCGACAAGCATGTAAGTTTCACCGGCCAACGCCACCTTCAGGACTTCTCTGCGCGGCGAACGGCTGTGAATCCAGGTCTTAGCGAAACGGCGCAAGGATTTGGCTATATCTCGCCCATGTAGGCGGTAGGCGAAATATTTCAGCGCTAAGCCGAGGTATGGTACCCCTCCGAAACGGCGAATCAATCCTTGCGTCAACCTTCCCGGACCCTTGAAATTTTCCAGTGTCTCGAACAGTTCGGATTTCAGCTCCCGGTAATCGGAGAGAAAATGCTCGTACTCTTCAAAGTCTTGGCATGTGGCGCCACCGTTGAACAGTAGGCTGTGCAGTATACCCTCCAAAACAGCGCCCTGGTGGCAGCGCGCCAGCACCCATTCATCGACACCGATGTTATAGCCGTCCCTCTCATGGCCGACCATGAATTTGAGCACCCCTTCCCCTGGTAACGTATTGCATGATGTATTGCTGGTGTGCTTCCCGTAATAGAGAAGCTGATGCACATGCATGTACTGACCCTGTCGGCAGGGGCCGGTACCCTTGTTGTCGAAATAGAGTAACCGTTTTTTGCCTGCGAACTCTGGATCGCCGGAGCTGCGGCGGTGATGAAACGCCTCTACCGCACGTTCAAGATCGGCATAGACGCCCGCCAGCGGTGCGCAGATGGCATCCCCGGTTGAACGGCGGCCCTGCTTTATCAGCTGTTCAAGGTCGTTACCTTCGTGATAGGTGTCGAGGCATGCGTAGCCCGCGCCACGCAAAACAGAGGTAAACATCCGGTTGTCCGACATGGTGGGAAAGCAGATCACATCGGTATCGCGATTGATAGGTCCGGACTGGCTGATCTCATCCAGGATACGGATGTCGAGCGGTTCGTCTCCATCAATCTGCAACCGCTCATGCAACCCGAGTTCGAGCTGCTTGACGTATGTATTGACGCGGTTTTCGAGATGCGCGAGTTCCTGGATTGCCGCGTCCGACTGAATCAACAGGAACGGCCGGTGTTTCATGATCTCGGCGATTAGTGGCTGAATGGTGCTGTCCGGGCCGCAACTGAATGTGGATATCTGTACCACCGGTAGCAGGTCCGGCCCGGATTCGATGCGCTGGAACAGCGCGCTCAAGCGTGGATTGCGCAGGCGCTGATGCAAGGTGCGACGCGATACTGCATCGAGAATGGTCACAATGCCGTGCGGATTGCGCCAGTAGATATGGCTGTACTCCTCGTTGAGCTCATGATCCAGCAGATATGAGGGCAACACCACCATTCGTTTATCGCGTAACAGCCGGCGCACATGGCTGTCGTAGATGCCTGGATTCAGGATGTACTCCCGACCCACCACAAGCGCCACTGGTATGTCATTATCCAGTGCCTCTTCCATCAGGTCGGCGGCTAAATCAGCCGTCTTCTCATGTAGCTCATGATGATCATTGAGCGCGCCCGAGATCGCCGCATCTAATCTATCCCTGTCGGGGTAGATGCCGTAATGGTTGAACACCGGTTCCAGACGGTTCTGCAGTTGGGTGCGGATGGTTTCAGCGTCGAGGATGCTGAG
>JASFJX010000631.1:0-3231 GCA_050119385.1 Candidatus Thiodiazotropha sp.
ATCAGCGTTAAGTTATTACCAAAAAGATCATAAAGTGAACGCAGGTAGTTGGAGCTTATCCTTAAATTACTTTCCGGATCCAATAGTTCAGTTTCGGGGTTTTGCATGCCAAAACGCCTGGCTGTATCTGGCATTACCTGCATTAATCCTTTTGCCCCTGCAGGTGAAATGGCGATCGGGTTATATTTAGACTCTATCTCTGCAATAGCATGAAGTAGTAGTGGATCAATATTATATTCCTTTGACACTTTAAATATTTCTTTTAGATACTCTCTCGAGGTGACAATATTCTTTATTTTAGTCATTGCTATTTCTTCGCTAAATCGTGTTTCCAATGAACTTGTCATCAATTTAGCACCTGCAGGCAGGTTGTCATGAATTGCCGGTTTTTTACGATCGCTATCAAAGAGTGTGAGGTACTTTGATACAGATGGTATTTCTGCAAGTTGCTTGCCTTCTAATAGTGATTCAGAAAGCATGTACTTGTTATCGATTACGTGATGATCTATTATATTAACGCTAGGTAAGGAATGTGACGCATAGGTCAAGTTGATAACCCATGCGTCTAGAAATATAAAAATACTTATAATAAAAATGCAAAGTTTCATATTCCTTCCATGGGTCAATGCTCAGCTATTATAAAGCCCAAAAACAATTCTAAAATAACAATTTTAGAATAACAATACTAAAGCCTGTCATCTAATCCCGAGATGTTCTTCACAGTATACAATCCAGTAAAGTTTCTCTAATATTCTCTCTTGATACTATGAAATATTACCGTTTTCAAGCAAGCAAAGATCAGATAAGTTTTACAGTTAAACAACAGCATATTAAGGAACTATGTTTAATTATTTGGGTTAATTTCTTTTTAATATGACATCTTTATGAAACATTGGTTTTTCTATAATGTATTTTTTAATAGCATGGTCATTTTATGTTAGTTAGTGCTCATCCAGAAACCATATGTACGTTGGTAGGCGACAGACGGTTGTCTTTCGTAGAAGCGGCATTGATGCCGCGTAAGCCCCGTCAGTACAGGGATGTGCTGTTGGGGCGTCGGAGAAAGACAACCGTTTGGCGCCGAGCGGGTAGAAAAGAACCCCTCTTTTATGGACGGACACTAGTTAGCGTAAGCATAACTATATTTTATCGCATTTTATTTTCAATCAATCACAGCTATCACGGATACACAGATGGCGGATAAAAATAACAGCGGAGACAAAACAGAAAAGCCTACACCGAAACGTCTTAAGGATGCTCGAAAAAAAGGGGATGTTTCTAAAAGCAAGGACATCACAAGTACAGCCATAATGATTTTATGGATTGTGCTTTTTGCAGCCAGCCTTCTATATATTATTGACAGGCTCGCTGGTTTGCTCACTAACACACTTATAGCTACCGGTCTACCCTATAACCTTTCATATGCTATTAGTAATATAGGTTATGATGCCTTTATTACGCTACTACAAGTGTCATCTCTGCTGGTTATACCAGTTGTTCTTTTCGGCCTTCTTGTAGAGTTTTTACAAACCGGTCCAATTATGACTCTAGAGAAGATTAAGCCAAAAATGGAACACATGAATCCGGCGTCTGGTATAAAGCGAATGTTCAGTATTGACAACCTTGTCGAAGTTGTTAAGTCAATTATAAAGACGATTCTACTATTTGCCATTGGATGGTTGGTCTTACAGCCATTCTTACCTCACCTTGTCAAACTTCCGAATTCAATGTCTGTCTATATTGGCGAAACATTATTAGATATACTTCTATTACTTTTTTTATGGACTGTAGGTGTTTTTTCTATAATTGCAATACTTGATGCCGGATACCAACGATTTTCTTACTTGAAAAAATTACGTATGAGTATGAGAGATATCAAGCAAGAGCACAAAGAAAATGAAGGCGACCCTTTGATCAAGCAACAGCGTCGCCAAGCTCATCAGGAGTGGTCTCAACAAAGTGCACTATCAGCAGCACGGTCTGCTAATGTCTTGGTAGTCAACCCCATACACTTAGCTATAGCACTAGATTATGACCGCGAAACTATTCCTGTACCTACTGTTAGCGCCAAGGGCGAGGAGCATATAGCAAGAGCAATGCGCGATGCCGCAAAAGAGGCTTATGTTCCGATTCTACGTAATGAAGAGCTTGCACGGACACTCTATACCGATATCAAAGAAGGCGATACTGTGCCTAACGAGCTATTTGACATAGTTGCTGAGGTTATTCTATGGGCTAAACAAGTGAAACAACAGATTGACGGTGAGCCCATTGATAAGTCTTTTGAATCATTTGAACCACCGGGTGAGGATCTAACCCTATATCCCGAATAAAAACACACTAGAGCACACAATGGACAACTATTTATTTGAACTGCTTTTTATGCTACTAGCCTTAATCTTGGTTGTAGCCCTGGCTTGGTTAGTACTAAAGGGAATAAAACGTTTTCACACCGCACATGGTGACAGTAGCAATATTAATTTATCATTAACTCTACCTGTTGGAACAAGAGAACGCATTGTCGTGTTGAGCTATCGTGAAAGTGAATATTTGGTTGGTATCACACCAGGAGGTATGCGTCTTCTAGATAAGTTACCTAAACATGATGGGATAAACACATCAGACACTGGACTCTTGCGTTAACGGTACAAGTGCCAAGTGGCCTTCCTGATCAATAAAGATGGACTCTGGGTAGATTTTCAAGCTGCGAGTGATGATCTCATGCACCATGATTTTAACATTATTCATCGTCGTATCATCTAGCTGCCCATTCAGGTGGTATTGGATCATCAGTAGCCAGTTTCCAATCATGGCAAAGGTTTCGTAGAGTGATTGACGCTTTCCCAATGGGGAGTTGTAATACTCATTAATAAAATTACCCCAGTTTGCCATTACCTCGTGAGTCGACACAATCAACTGTGCAAATGCTTTTCCAGGGATTCTGCTACCCTTATTGTTAACCGACCAGATGCCATAAAGAAAGATCGCCAGGGCGCCATTGATATCCTGTTTAGGGAGTTTTTGAATCATCTCGAAGCGCTGCTGCACATAGAGCCCAATATTGAGTAACTTCTCCATCTCAGCACGATGTTGCTGTGGGGCACTACGAGCCAGATTCTTGGCTGTAGATGATTTCTTGTGCAACGCTCTATGTATATCGATTTCTGACAGCTCATTGATCAGTGTTTCAGGAGTTTGGCAGACTGCCGCTTGTATCCCTAGAGCATTTCT
>JASFJX010000632.1:0-3230 GCA_050119385.1 Candidatus Thiodiazotropha sp.
GCCCTGGGCTTAGTCACCGTACCTGTTTATGCGGACGACCGGGGGGGTAATGTCGCCTATATCCTGCGCGACTCGGGGAGCCGGGTGTTGGTGGTCGGCTCTCAGGAGGAGTGGGAGCGCATTGAACAGGTGCTGCACGAGATGCCGGACGTTCAGCGCATCGTTTGTGTTAAGCCGGAGGGGATCAATGTCACTGATGAGCGGGTTAGAGGGCTCTCTGAGTGGCTGCCCGAACAGGCTGGTCCTTTGTTATGCTCCGATGCCCGCAGTAGCGACCTGGCGTCGATTGTCTACACCTCGGGGACGACGGGTTTTCCCAAGGGTGTGATGTTGAGCCACATGAATATGCTGAGCAACGCGGAAGCTGCGGCGCTAAAGGTCGAGCTGGGTGAGTCTGATATCTCACTCTCATTTCTCCCCCTCTCCCACACCCTGGAGCGTACGGTCGGCTACTACTTTTCGATCATGGTGGGTGGGATAACCGCCTATGCCCGTTCGACAGCGCTACTGGCCGAGGATCTGCAGACCATTCGTCCCCAAGCCCTGGTCAGTGTGCCGCGCATCTATGAGCGTGTCTATGCCAAGGTCATGGCTGGCCTGGACGAGAAAGGTGAAAAGGCCAAGCGGCTGTTCGATCTCGCTGTGGATGTGGGCTGGAAGCGCTTTCTCTACCGTCAGGGACGGGGAAGCTGGAGTTTCTCTCTGCTATTGTGGCCACTGCTTGAAAGGCTGGTGGCCAGAAAGATCACCAGTAAACTGGGTGGACGCCTGCGCGTGGCGGTGAGTGGAGGCGCGGCACTGGTGCCCGATGTATCGAGAGTCTTTATCGGTTTAGGCGTGCCTATTCTTCAGGGCTACGGATTGACGGAAAGCTCACCGATCATCTCCTGCAATACGCCTGACAACAATGTGCCGGAGAGTGTTGGGCGCGTGGTGGATGGCGTCGAAGTGAAAATCGGTGACAACGATGAGTTGTTGGCGAGGGGGCCTAACATCATGTTGGGGTACTGGAACAACCAGGAGGCCAGCGGCCGGATCGTCGATGACGAAGGTTGGCTCCACTCCGGCGATAAGGCGCGTATCGACGAGCAGGGCAATGTCTACATTACCGGCCGCATCAAAGAGATCATCGTGTTGAGCAACGGGGAAAAGGTCTCACCGTCGGATATGGAGATGGCCATCACCATGGACCCGTTGATCGAGCAAGTCATGGTGGTGGGCGAACAGAAGCCCTATCTCTCTGCCGTCTGCATTCTTGATCCTGTCTATTGGCAAGAGTTTGCTTCATCCATAGGCATTGATCCGGACCATCCCAGGGTGTTGGAGCAACCTGAAGTGGAGAACGCGGTGCTGGCGCGGATCGCTGAACAGGTTAAGATGTTTCCCGGTTATGCCCGGATTGTGCGTATACACCTCAGTTTGGAGCCCTGGTCTGTGGAGAACGGCTTGATGACACCGACCATGAAACTGAAGCGCGCCAAAGTGATGGAGAGGTTGGCAGAGCCGGTTGCCAAGCTCTATGAGGGACATTGAGTCGAAACTCAACACTCAATAATGCCAGGAAGTCGCTGCTGCAATGACTGAGTCAAGTGAGTAACAGTTTTTGAATTGTTTGAGTCCTGTTTGCGGTTGTTTATGCGAACCGGGCCAGGTTCTCGGACACGTTTTCCGACCAAGGGGATGTTGGTCGGGTCCAGCCATAGGCTGTCGAATAAGGAGAGGGTGAATGTTCAGACGCCTATTGGCAATGGGTGGCTGCCCGGTGTTCGGGTTGGCCGCGCAAGTTAATTCACATGCGAGGGTCATATGAAGCAGAAGAAGTATATTCAGATCATGGTGCCGTTGGTAGTTGCCGGCACCGCATTTTGTTTTACCGGGGGTGCCAATGCATCGGGTTTTGCATTGGTAGAGCAGAGCGTCAAGCAGGTCGGTAATGCTGTTTCTGGGGGGGCGGCGTCGGCCGAAGATGCCTCTACCATCTTTTTCAATCCGGCGGGGATGACTCGCCTGCGGGGAAGCCAGCTGGTTGTCGGTGGGCACATCATCAGCCCTTCCACGAAGTTTTCCGGTAGCGCCACCACGAATTCGCTATTGGGCGGTGCATCAATCAGCGGTGGGGATGGCGGAGAAGCCGGTTCCGCTGCCCTTGTTCCCAGCTTCTACTACGCTCATGAATTGAATGAGCGGCTGCATGTTGGCATTGGTGTCGGCGCGCCCTTCGGTTTGTCGACAGAGTATGACAGTAACTGGGCGGGAAGATACCACGCCATTAAATCGGAGGTGACGACGCTCAACATCAATCCCTCTGTGGCCTATAAAGTGAATGATCAACTCTCCCTGGGAGGGGGTATCAATCTGATGCAGGCCAGCGCTGAACTATCCAATGCGGTGGACTACAGCGCCGTCTGTCTCGCATCGCAAGCCCCGGCAACCTGTGCCGCGCTGGGTCTGGCGACGCCGGGTACCGCATCCACTGATGGCAATTTCTCTGTCGAAGGCGACGACTGGGGTTATGGATTCAATCTGGGACTGCTCTATGAAATAAACCAGCAGACTCGAATCGGTGCCGCCTACCGCTCCAAGGTCAAACAGGAGTTGGAGGGTGAGGCTGATTTCACTGCCCCTGCCGGTATTACCTTGCCGGCCGCCTTCACGGCGGTGCTGGCGGATAGCGATGCGACTGCGGCAGTTGATCTACCGGCCAGCCTCTCCCTGAGTGTGACCACAGAGGTAGCGCCGAAGTGGGAACTGATGGCGGATATTACCTGGACCCAATGGAGCAGTTTCGATGAGCTGCGCATCGAGTTCGACAATGCATTGAAAGATGACAGCGTCCAGCCTGAGGAGTGGGAGGATACCTTTAAGTTTTCTGTGGGTTTCAACTATCGCCATAATGCTGAGTGGACCTTTCGAGGGGGGATCGCCTACGATCAGACGCCGATTCCCGATGCCGAGCTCAGAACACCCAGAATACCGGGTAATGACAGGAAATGGCTTGCCGGCGGTTTCAGCTATACGGCCTCACCCGCGATGACGATCGACTTCGCCCTGGCGCATCTGTTCGTGAGCGATACCGACATCGAAGCAACGGATGAATCATTCGGGCATTACCTGTCGGGTAGCTACGAATCGGATGTCAATATCATCTCCGCTCAGGCCAACTGGCAATTCTGATCCTGCAACTTGGGTGCGGCTTGCCGCACCCTGTCATCATCCTAAAAAAATCAGTT
>JASFJX010000633.1:0-3228 GCA_050119385.1 Candidatus Thiodiazotropha sp.
TCAGGTATCTGCAGCAATTCCCGCAGATCAGACTCTGCCTGTTGCGCAATGGACATGAACTCCTTTCCCCGGTGGCTCATCTCCATGACCGACATTCCGGTGCCGCACCAATCAAGCATCTCTTCTTTGGCCTGCTGCAGAACCTCTTCCGGTAACATCGCCGGACCGGCACTAAAATTAAAGACTCGTGACATCTATAGCCTCTCAATATCGTGACTAGTTAAGAAATTCATCAATCAAACATTCAATGGGTAGTTGGTACAGAGCTTGGGTCAAAGCATGCTTGTTCAATCGCTGGTATCGGCTTGATCCGGATCGACATCGACATCGACATCGTCATCTGTCTCGCCATCGAGATTTTCAATCCGTTCCACCCCGATCAAACGCTCTTTGCCATTAAGACGGATCATGATCACGCCTTGGGTGTTACGCCCCATCCGCGAGATATCACTAACCCGATTGCGTACCAGGGTGCCACCGTTGGAGATCATCATCACCTCATCTTCATCAACCACCTGAATGGCCCCGACTACGGAACCATTACGATCTGAAGTCTGAATCGAGATGACCCCCTGGCCTCCCCGGCCATGCACCGGGTACTCCTCGATGGCGGTACGCTTGCCAAATCCGTTCTCGGTAACGGTCAATACATCACCTGTGGCGGCAACGATCAGGGAGACGACCCGATGGCCCTCTTCGAGACGGATCCCCCTTACACCGCATGCAGTACGCCCCATTGCCCTTACCTTTGATTCGGAGAAACGAACCGCTTTACCACTGCTGCTGAAGAGCAGGATATCCTGTTCACCATCGGTGACGGCAACCCCGACCAGTTTGTCCCCATCCCGCAGATCGACAGCGATAATACCGTTGGCCCTAGGCCTGGAGAAGGCCTCAAGAGAGGTCTTCTTCACGGTACCGGAGCTGGTCGCCATGAAGACATAACGATCGGCATCGTAGTCACGCACCGGCAGGATGGCATTGATCTGCTCTTCTCCCTCCAAAGGCAACAGGTTGACGATCGGTTTACCCCGGGCATTGCGCCCGGCCTGGGGCAGTTCATAGACCTTCAGCCAGTAGACTTTACCCATATTGGAAAAACAGAGAATGGTATCGTGGGTACTGGCGACAAAGAGTTTGTCGACGAAATCCTCATCCTTGGTTGCAGTAGCGATTTTGCCCTTGCCACCCCGTCGCTGGGCCTGGTAGGTGCTGATAGGCTGCGCCTTGGCATAGCCCGCGTGGGAGAGTGTCACGACCACATCCTCTTCAGTGATCAGATCCTCAAGGGTCAGGTCAAGACGGTTTTTGATGATCTCGGTACGCCGCTCATCCCCATACTGTTCACGTATTTCCAGCAATTCATCACGAATCACTCGCATCAAGCGATCGGGACTGCCAAGGATATCGAGAAGATCGGCAATCTTATCCAGCAGCTCTTCGTACTCCTTGATGATCTTATCCTGCTCCAGACCGGTCAATCGGTGCAGGCGCAGATCTAGGATGGCCTGAGCCTGAACTTCGGTTAGGCGATAGCCCTGCTCGGTAAGACCAAACTCTTCGGTCAGCTCTTCGGGTCGTGTACTGGCCGCACCCGCCCGTTCGAGCATCGATTCCACGGTACCCGACTGCCAAAGGCGATCCAGCAGAGCACGCTTGGCATCTTCTCGACTGGCGGCCTGCTTGATCAGCTGGATCACTTCATCGATATTGGCCAGGGCAACCGCAAGACCTTCCAACACATGGGCCCTGTCCCGCGCCTTGCGCAGTTCGAACAAGGTGCGCCGGGTCACCACCTCGCGGCGATGACGGATAAAAAATTCCAGCAGCTGTTTGAGATTCAGCAACCTTGGGCGACCATCCACCAATGCCACCATGTTGATGCCGAATACGCTCTGCATGGCGGTCTGCTGGTAGAGGTTGTTAAGCACCACCTCCGCCACCTCGCCACGACGCAACTCGATGACAATGCGCATCCCATCCTTGTCCGATTCGTCACGCAACTCGGTAATGCCCTCGATCCGCTTGTCCTTGACCAATTCGGCGATCTTTTCGATCAACCGTGCCTTATTGACCTGGTAAGGCAACTCATTGACGATGATGGTCTGCTTACCACTGTGATCGTCTGTTTCTATCTCGGTGCGCGCGCGCATGTAGATCCTGCCGCGCCCGGTATGGTAGGCCTCTTTGATGCCGCTTGCACCGTTGATCAGACCGGCAGTGGGAAAATCGGGGCCGGGAAGATGAGACATCAACTGATCAATGCGGATCTCCGGTTCATCAATCACCGCAACACAGGCATCGATCACTTCATTGATATTGTGCGGCGGCACATTGGTTGCCATACCAACCGCAATACCGGCCGATCCATTGACCAGCAGATTGGGAATCCGTGCCGGCAGGACGGCAGGCTCCTGCTCAGTCTCATCGTAGTTGGCGACGAAATCGACGGTCTCCTTGTCCAGGTCGTCCAGCATAGTGTGGGCGATCCGCGCCATACGTACTTCGGTATAACGCATTGCCGCCGGGGAGTCACCATCCACCGAGCCGAAGTTTCCCTGTCCATCGACCAGCATGTAACGCATGGAGAAAGGCTGGGCCATACGGACGATGGTGTCGTAGACGGCAGTATCGCCATGGGGATGGTATTTACCGATCACATCACCCACGATACGCGCCGATTTCTTATAAGGTTTGTTCCAATCGTTACCCAGTTCATTCATCGCATAGAGCACGCGGCGATGGACCGGTTTGAGTCCGTCACGCACGTCGGGCAGGGCCCTGCCCACGATAACGCTCATGGCATATTCCAAATAGGATTGCCGCATCTCGTCTTCGAGATTGACTGGGAGTACTTCTTTGGCGAATTCTGTCATCTGGCTCGTTTTCTTTTACTATCACCCACACTAGGGCCTGTTAACTCTAATCCAACAGCCCCAGCCATCGGGGGGGTTCTGAAAAAGCGCCACGCAACAATCAGTTGGCGTCACCAAACCTCTCTTCTCACGGCTTGATTGAGGCTTTTTCAGAAGCAATAGAGCCTGTTGAATCAGTATTAACAGGCTCTGAATACAGTGAGGCGTCAGAAAAAGAGTATTGTACCATAGCCCCCCTACACTGTGCTGTAAAAAAAACGCCTGAAATCCAATTTCAGGGGCTCTCAGGCCGATTTGCCATCAATTTTCCTATCTTTTTCTCATTAGGCGAGTGTACAACACCTCTTTCTGT
>JASFJX010000634.1:0-3227 GCA_050119385.1 Candidatus Thiodiazotropha sp.
ACCGCTGACAACTATTCCGAGCAGCTATAATCGTGCAGATCCAATCCTTCCAGCAAGTAGTCGGCTACCAGCGGGTGGCTCAACAGGTAGAGTCCCGGTTGTTCCATCTCTTCCAGTGATTCGGCGGCATCATTGACGGCGGCTCTCCATTCGCTCGGTAAATAGTCGCCCCGGCCCAGCCACATCAGTGCCACCAGCTCGGCTCGTTGATCGGGTTCCAGATCATTGAACGCCTGTTTTACCTCGTCCACACAGGGATCACCGTCATGATTAGCCAATATCTGGCGTGCCCAGTCATCGGACGGACTGTCCGGTTGTTCGGTGATGACAACCTCTTCCTTTGCCTGATATTGGCGTGCCTTCGAAATGATGAAACACACGGTTTCGGGATTGAGATTCAACATATCAGGCCTCCCCAATATGGTCACTCTCAGGATTCAATCTTCATCGCCGGTGGGAGAGTTTTCCGCCGGGGATGTGGTTTATCTCTGATACGAAGCGCTCACTCCTTGTCACAGCTCCCCTCTCTGGCCCAGACACCATACTCCACGCAGCGCAACAGCTCATCACCACTGCAGACATAGTTGCCCAATTGATAGACCTGGCCATTAAAATAGCAACAGCCTTCCTCCAGTTCGGCATCCAAGGAAAATCCTTCCCGGTCCTCATCATCCAATATCGGTGAGGTTCTCAATTCCGGATCGGGTGCCCCGACTTGCGTTGTATTGAAGGTCTCGGTCATGGCCTATGCCTCCGCTTTGGTTGTTGTCCAGATACAGCCACTCCTAACATAAAATATAGGCCAAACAGACACATTTCCCTTGATCTCTTTGCTCTAGTCCGGGAACGCGATGATCGCGCCGGGATCGTCGTTCAGATGGGGATTTGCGATTGAATCAATAGCCCCCTGGTGTTTCGACCAGAAGAACCAGTGCTTTCCTGAGTTTGGGCATTGTATCGCTCTCTGATAGCTGATGATGGCCAGTGGTTGCCGGATTGATAAGGATTTGGCAAATTAGGGGTGGGTTTCTGGTTTATCTTCATCATCATCAAAATTCGAACATGATAGATCAATTATGGATGGTATGTATCTAAAATATGGGAAATCTTTCCTAATCTTTGCTGTTGCATTTCTTTTGAATATTATGGGTTGTGAGAAAGCCGATCCTGGTGGGGATGAACCGGAACTTGAAAGCCGTGTCCCGAAGGTGCGCACCCTGTCCTTGAAACCGATGCCCTGGATTGAATCGATCCAAACACACGGCGTTATCGAAGCGGCGGAAGAGGTCAAGGTCACGATCGATTTCAGCGCAACTGTCCGTGCTATCCATTTTCGCGAAGGGGATCGGGTGGCAATGGGTGAACCGATTATCGATCTCGACCGCGGTAAGCGGGAGTTGCATCTCTCACGGGTCACCACCTCGGTGACTGAAACCAAGGCTCAATTGGATCAGGCCAACAGCATCCTGGAAAGACGCCAGGAGCTTTACCGGAAAAACCTGATTCCTCGGGAACAGTATGATCAGGCCCGTACCGCCTGGCAAAGCGCGGGAGCCCGCTATCAGGATGCCCTGGCAGCCCAGCGGCTGGCCCAGCGGGAACTGGGTGAGACCCAACTAGACAGTCCGGTCAGCGGGCGGATCGCTAAGCGCTTGGTCGCTCCTGGTGAAACGGTAATGCCGGGCCAGTCGCTGGCTGTGATCCAGACCACTGACTCCGTTCGCGTAGTTACCTATGTTTCGGAAAAAGACATCAATGCCCTGCGTGTGGGTACTCAAGCGCTGGTTACCACGCCCGGTGTCCGCGCCAGGGAGTATAGGGCGGTGATTGAGTCGCTGGGGATCAAGGCAGACCCCGAAACCGGCAATTTCACTGTGAAGCTTACGGTACAGAATGAGGATGGTCTCTTGCGTGATGGTATGACGGCAAGGGCGGAGCTGCAAGGAATTGAGTATCCTGAGGCGCTTTTGGTGCCTGAGTCCGCCGTGGTGGATCGAAACCGGCATAGAGTTGTTTACAAAGTAATGGATAATCGGGCAGTAGAGGTCCGGCCTGTTTTTATGGCTGTCACGGGAGAACTCATTCCTGTGCTCGATGGGCTCGAGTTTGGCGACATATTGATCGTTAGTGGTATGGAAAGCCTGATCGATGGGGCCGAGGTGGAAATCCTTGCCTCCGGAAATGCTCAATGAATCTTTACCGGTTTTTCATCGAGAGACCACTGCTGGTTAATCTCAGCATGCTGGCCTGTGTCTTGGGCGGCATTGTCGCCATGACGGTCATGCGCTTCGAGACCTTTCCCTCGGTGGATCTCGGTATTGCGGCCGTGACTACCTTGAGACCAGGGTCCGGTGCTGAAGATGTGGAACTCTCTATTACTGTTCCCATCGAGGAAGAGCTTCTCAAGGTGGACGGTATCGAGAAGGTGATCTCCAACAGCATGGAGGGCATATCCGTTATCACGGTGCGCATGGACCCGGATCAGAATGACCACTCAAGGATCCTCGCCGACATCCGCAAAGCCGTCGACCGTGCCTACTCCAATTTACCCGCGGACCTGCCCCAGAAGCCACAGGTTGAAGAGATGTCCAGCACCAAGATTCCGGTCATGGAGATTCATGTGACCGGGAGCGTGTCCGAGGAGACCCTGAGAAGGGTGGTCCGACAGCTCGAAGACGGGCTTCGGGCGGTGGAGGGTGTCGGCGGTGTGGAGAAGGTGGGATATAGGAAACGGGAGGTGCGTATTCTGCTCAATCCGGACCGGCTTCAGCAGTTGGGTATCTCCTACGGACAGATTATCCAGGCCATTGCCAAGCGCAATCTGCGGGATGCCGGCGGATCCCTGGACTCCTTCCTGGCTGAGAAGAAGGTGCTCACCGTCGGCCAGTTCGAAGCGCCCAAAGATGTGGAGGAGGTCATCATCCATAGCGCGGGGATCGGTAACTATGTTCGCCTGCGAGACGTAGCGGAAATCGTGCTGGACTACGATGATTGGCAGGTGCAAACCCGCACGGACGGCAAGATGTCCATCGTTCTTCTGCCGCGTAAAAAAGTGATGGCGGATGGCATGAAGACATCCGAGGCCGTTAGCTCTTACGTTAAGGAGTTCCAGAGGAGCGCTCCACCTGGAGTCAAGCTTGTCATGGTGAACGATATCTCCCGCTTTACTTACGACATGCTGGATACACTGTCCGGAAATGCGTTCCTGGGACTCATTTTGGTGATGG
>JASFJX010000635.1:0-3223 GCA_050119385.1 Candidatus Thiodiazotropha sp.
ACACCAGGCAGGTCGGAAAGCTTTTTGCGCAGCTCGTCCATAATCGTCCAGGCGGAACGGCGTGAATTCCAATCGTTCAACACGTTGATGACAATGCCACCATTGAAGATAGCAAAGTTACTGAATTGTCTCGGTGCCCGCACCAAAAGGCGGGTGATTTCACCGGACTCGACATAGGACATCATGCGCCGCTCGATCTCATCCATATAATCCTTCATATAGTCGTACGAGGCACCCTCCGGACCATTGACGATCAGGTAGAAGGCGCCCCGATCCTCCTTGGGAGCGTACTCATCCGGTATCTGTTGCAACAACCAGTAAGCCATTGCCACAATGCCGCCAAACAGCAACAGCATCAGCCAGGCATGATTCATCGCCACATGCAGGGTCTTGATATAGCTATCCCGGATATGTCCAAAAAACCGGTCTACCCAACGACTGAGACTCACCCTGCCGACATCAGCTGAAGGCAGGATCTGGGATGCCAGCATGGGTGAGAGGGTCAGGGCGACTAAACTGGAGAATCCCACCGCGGCAGCCATGGTCAGTGCAAACTCGGAGAAGAGCCGTCCGATATCACCCCCAAGGAAAGCTATGGGGGTAAACACGGAAACCAAGACTACTGTGGTGGAGATCACCGCAAAGGCAACCTGCCTGGCGCCACGAAAGGCCGCCACCAAGCGTGATTCACCATACTCCTCCATACGCCGATGGATATTCTCCAACATCACAATGGCATCATCCACCACAAGGCCGATCGCCAATACCAGAGCGAGCAGAGTCAGGATATTGATGGTAAAACCGAGGATCAGCAGCACCAGAAAAGTTGCGATCAGCGAGACCGGCACCGCCACCGCCGGTACGATCATGGCACGAACGCTGCCGAGAAAGAGGAAGATTACCGTCACCACCAGGAGGATGGCGATAAACAGAGTCTTGTAGACCTCGCTGATGGCATTCTCGATGAATACGGAGCTGTCGAAACTTTGCTTGATCTCCATACCTTCAGGCAGGGCGGCATTGATCCTCAGCCGCTCCTCTTTGGCTGCCTGGGCCACAGTGAGCGTATTCGCGGTGGACTGTTTGACAATGCCAATCCCCACCATGGGCACACCGTTGCCACGGAAGAAGGTGCGGGTCTCATTCGCCCCTTTTTCGACCCTCGCCACTTCACCCAGCCGCACCAGGTAGCCATCCTCACCTCGAGCGATAACCAGCTTGGCGAAGTCGTCCGCGTTGTGGAAGGTGCGGTCGACACGAACCGTGAAGGCCCGGTCCACTGAATCGATGCTGCCTGCGGGAAGTTCCAGGTTACCCGCACGCAGGGCCTGTTCCACATCGGATACCGTCAAGCCACGGGCCGCCAGGGCCTGGCGATCGATCCAGATACGCATGGCAAAGGTCTGACCACCCCCCACCCGCACCCGGGCCACGCCGTCGAGTACCGAGAAGCGGTCGACCAGGTAGCGCCGCGCATAATCGGACAACTCTGGCACTGTCATGCGATCGCTGACCAGATTGAGCCACATGATGACGCTTTCGTTGCTGTCGACCTTTTGGATCTCCGGCGGCTCCGCCTCCAACGGCAGGTTGTCCAGAATGGCTGAAACCCGATCACGTACATCATTGGCAGCGCCATCGATATCCCGCTTCACATCAAACTCGATGGTCACCACGGAGCGCCCATCCTCGCTTACCGATGAGATAAATCGTATGCCCTCGACCCCGGAAATACGATCTTCGATCAATTGGGTGATACGGGTCTCCACCACATTTGCCGCCGCCCCGGGATAGAGAGTTTCCACAGAAACAACAGGGGAATCGATATTGGGGTACTCACGCAATGGCAGCTTATCGAATGCAACCATGCCGAAGGCGATCAGTAATAGAGAGAGGACCGAGGCGAATACCGGCCGCTTGACGGAGATGTCAGAGAGGATCATGGCTTGGCCTTGACCAATGGCTTGAGTAAGGCATCGATGGCGACCTCTCCATCCTGTACGCCCTTGATACGTACTGTCCCATCGGCCTTTGCCTTATCCGTGCCATGGGTGATGACACGCTCGCCCACCCGCAGCCCGCTGACCACCTCCACCTCGCCGGGACGGCGTGATCCGATAGTGATCTTTCGTTTCTGCACCCGATTCTCTTTACCCTCAACAACGAATACAAACTGATCACTACCCTTTGGCATGAGCGCTGATTCAGGGATGACCAGGGTACGTCGGGGATTGTGCAACAGCTCGACAGTCATTAGCATGCCCGGCTTCAACAGCCGATCAGGGTTTGCAATCATGGCGCGCACCAGGACGGACCGGTTGACCGGATCGACTCGGCTATCGACAACCTTGACTTCACCCTCGAAGACTCGACCCCGATAGGCTCGACTGTGAGCGCGAATCATCAAACCAGGCTGTAGATCCGCAAGGTAGACCGATGGCACTGCGAATTCCAGCTTCATGGTAGCGTCATCATCGAGGGTGGTGATGGTATCGCCAGTTTCCACCAAAGTACCGACACTGATATTGCGCAAACCGATTACCCCGGAAAAGGGTGCGGTGATCAGGCGATCCGCAAGCCGTGACTCGATGGCCGCCAAGCGGGCACGGGCCGTATCCACTTCTCGCCGCCTCTGATCGAGCAGGGACTGGGCCTCGATACCCTGAGATTCAAGCCGACTGACCCGGTTATATTGACGTTTGGCTTCATTCAGCGTGGCTCGGGCCTCCTGCAGCAGGGCGCGCTCCTCGCGATTGGTCATCTCTACCAATACCTGCCCCGTTTTTACCCGTTGACCGTCATCGAAATGAATCGCGGTAACCGTTTCCGTGACATTGACTGTCAATTCAACCGATTCGTTCGCTTTGAGTGTACCCAATGCCTCGATACGTTCGATAAACTCATCCTCGATGACCTCTGCAACGATAACCAAGGGCGCTAGCTTCTGCGCACTCCATCCCGGCATGGAGGCAAACAACAACATCAGGCATAACGGAATTAATAAACCTTTAAAGCATGTCACAACGGCACCTAATGGTCGTCTATTCACTTTATCCCTCATTTGAAAACACACATGCCGGCCGAGTTCCATCACAACACACATCTAACATGTATGCCAACTAGTCTTAAAAAAGCCGGCAAGGAGTTATCACAGCTATTAACAATCTTGCATGGATTATAGGGATCTCATACCCAAATCAGGTATAGACTTTAATCTGTATAT
>JASFJX010000636.1:0-3222 GCA_050119385.1 Candidatus Thiodiazotropha sp.
GATTTCAGTCAACCACCAACTCAAGGAGCTGAGTTTTCGAGCTGCTGAGAACGCCCTTGCGATTGTCACCGGCCCCGAATTGGATTCTATAGGCATTGATATTCCTAATGTCGTCGATGAGACCACTACTAATGCCAATCTTTTCGAAGCCACGGTTACCGGACAGCCCTCGCTGTCAACTGAAGTCGACATTTGGTACCAAAGAAAAATCGACCCCAAAGCGGGTGAGGGTAATATGCTCTTCTCCGGCCATCAACTCGATATTATTACTCATCTCTACCAGGTAGATGCTAAAGGAACGGTCAACGAGAGCGGTACCACTACACACAACCGCATGCAAGTCGCTCTGATACGGCAGTAAGGAGTTAAACCATGAGACACAAAAAACTCGCATCATACCACTGGCATTCCCTATCTGCCTTAGCACTGACATCGGCGTTTGCACTCACCTCACCAACAGCCCTTTCGGACGACGTCGAAGTCTATCTGCAGGAACCGCCCGGCCCGGTACCACCTAATATACTTTTCGTTTTGGATGAATCCGGAAGTATGCAATGGGGTGAGCAAGATAACAGCCAAGTAAGCTACCCCAACAGACGTAGAGATCTGCTTGTTAATGCTTTGATAGAAGTTTTCAGTAATGACGACATGAGTAATGTCAACGCTGCCCTACTCGGCTATTCCGGACGGGGATTCTACGCGCATTCCGGTGCATTCAAAGTCATCTCGGAGGGCACTAATCAAGCGACATTCCTTCAGCAGATCGAAAGTCTTTCAGCTGACGCACACACACCCACAGTTTCCGCGTTGAATGCCGCTATTGATTGGTTCACGCCCGGCGTCACATTCACAGACCAAAATGGAAATAGCTATGTATCTCCACTTGAGGCTACCGGGGTAAGCGCAGAAGATATGTGGTGTGCGCCGAATCATATTATCTTACTATCAGACGGGCAACCTAACAGCAATCCATTCAATGAATATAAAGGAACTCAGTGCAGTACAGACAACCTCTTTCAGGTTGATGGTTGGGATCACGGCAGTTCTCCAGGTGATCGTTGCGCAACTGAGATGGCCGCCTGGGCAAACGCTACAGATCTGATGGAAGGCACTGGTTGGGACGGCGTTCAGAATATCACCATCAGCACAATGGGTTTCTACACAAAAGGCGATACTCGTACATTCCTGGAACGAATCGCAGAATCCGGTGGTGGTGCTTACTATGACTCATCCGGCGGAACACTGGTTCAAGACCTGTCTGAAATAATCACTAGCGCACGAACAAATGTTGACTACGTCTACACTGCACCGGTCATCCCATTCAACGCTGAGAATGCCGCCATTACCGGAGAAGAAATCTATGTGCCATTGTTTCTTCCCGACAGCACAATATTTTGGAAAGGCAATCTGAAGAAATACTCGATAGAACTCACCGATGACGGAGAACTGGTTCTGAGAGCATTAGGCGGTGACCGCGTACTGAACGACGAACAAGAATTTCAAAGCACGAGAGACCTGTTCTGTGAAAATGACGGATGTGAACCCGATGAAGGGGATCCCCTAGTTGGTGGCGCAGCACAGGACATGACTGAAGTCAGAAACCTCTATACCTACCTCGGTAGTGACCCAGTGCTGTCCAATGCTGTGAATCGTGTCACGAACGCAAATACCGCTGTTACCACTGAGATGTTAGGCGTCGCGAATGAAGGAACGCGTACCGAACTGCTGAATTGGATCACCAGAGACCCGGCTTATGTCGAAACTGATGAAAATCCATCACATTCAGGCGTGATGGGGGCAGCCATCCATACTCAGCCTGTCGTGGTCACGTACAACAATGACGAAGTGGTAATGATTCCGACTAGCGAAGGTGTACTACATGCCATCGATGCCGATTCAGGTGAAGAGCTCTGGGCCTTTATGCCGCAAGATCTCTTACCGGGAATACGCACGATAAAGAATAACGAAGCCTCCTCCATACCCTACTACGGCTTGGACGGCCCCATGACCTACTATGAAGTCGGCAATGACAAAATGCTCATCTTCGGCATGCGGCGCGGTGGGAGAAAATATCACATTCTCAATATCAGCGAACGGCTTGCTCCCGAGTATGTTGCTGAAATATCCAGTGAAGCCAACCCCGTAGATTTCGCTAAGCTTGGTCAAACCTGGTCAAAGCCGCTATTTGTAAAGATGCTATTAGACGGCACCGAACAAGAAGTCCTTATTTTTGGTGGTGGCTACGATCCTGATCAGGATAGCATCACACCACCGGTGACTGATTACTCAGACGATGAAGGTAATGTCATCTATATCGTTAAGGCATCGGACGGCAGCTTACTGAAGTCTATCTCGAATACAGGAGCCGATGTAAACATATCCGAAATGACCAATGCAATTGCCAGCGATCTTGCTACAGTCGACTTGAATGGAGACGCCAGAGTTGACCGTCTTTATGCTTCTGATGTAGGCGGCAGAATTATTCGTGTCGATATCGATGAAACCAACGATACGATCTCTGGTGGCGTACTTGCAGATATCAATGCTAACGCCAAACAACACCGCAAATTCTTTGTCCCCCCCCAGGTCGGTTACTTCAACAAGTCTGGAACACAATTCCTTACAATATTGATCGGCACCGGCGATATCGCCAATCCGCTTGACAGTGACGTAACGAATCGTTTCTACATGATCAAGGACCCAGCCATCTGGTATATACCCGAATGGGATAACTACCAAGCCAATGATGATGAAGACTTTCTAGATGCTTCAGAGACTACAGTATCCGCACTCACCGCGGGAAGCTTGGGGTGGTATATAGACTACACTGGTACCGAGAAATCCTACTCCAAAGCGATCCTTTACGACTATTCCATCTTTTTCACTACATACAGCGCAGAAACTGTTGCGCCAGAAGACCCTTGTAACGCCGTTGGCACGGTTGGCACAGCAAGGCTCTACGGGCTCAACCTACTCACTGCTAATGCCGTCCTTAATTGGGATGGTTCCAGCGAAGATACGCTAACTCTCGATGACCGCTCACAAGTATTAGATATGCAGGGCATCCCGCCATCACCCGCACTCGTATTCCCGGCTGATTCAGATGGTGATGGCACCACAATAGGCAAGAAGGTCTACCTATTCTCAGACCTCGTGAAACAGACTGAATGGGTCGACCGCTTCCGTCCGATCTATTGGGAAGAGGTGATTAATGAATAATAA
>JASFJX010000637.1:0-3222 GCA_050119385.1 Candidatus Thiodiazotropha sp.
CAAACACTGATAGATGAGACCAATCAACTGCTCGAGGAGAAAGGGGTCTCGAGCAAAGGTGTTGCGGTCAGTACAAAGCGCCAACAATTCAATCAACAACTCGATGATCTGAAATCCAGATTAGCGAAACTGAAAGCGTCTGAGTAAAACGCTTTTTTATGGAGAAAAAGGGCATGAAGGGGAAGTCCATCCGAGGGACAAGATTTCTTTGATCCAAAGTAGACGCCGGATTGGCGATTTCGCTTGGTTTATGCCAGGAATATTATTTAATTTGTTGTGGAGTATGTAGATGATGAAGTTTCTAAAGACAATATTGCTGGTTTTTTTCGCACATAACGCATATGCAGGAGAATGGTCAGACTGGTTTACCATTAGTCGTATATTTGTGTCATCGGCATCTAATATGCACTTCCGGGTTGGTGGTATGGAAAGCATAGATGATTGTACAAATGGAAAGACTTGGGCCTATGTTAATGAGAGTGACTCAGGCGCTAGTGCTAAAATTTCAACCTTGTTAAGTGCCCACGCTGCTGGAAAAAACGTAAGGCTTTATGTGTCGCCAACAGACGTTTACGGTAATGGAAAGGTATATTGCCACGTAGTCGAACTACAAGTTAAATAATAAGTTAACCCTGATCATAATGAGTATTGTGAGAGTTCAAAGTAGCGATTAAGTAATGAATGACTTAATTCTGAATGATTCCCGTCAAGCGTCTAGGTGCATCGAGCAATAAGCACTATCAACTATGCGTTGTATATAACATCGAAGCGTACAGTAAAGAATAGTTAAAGTTGTAAGATCTATCTGATCTGTTGATTTCATTTGTTAAGTTATTTTATCTTTTTTCTCGTTTTAGACATCTGCAGTAAGGGAGTCGAAGTTTGATGAACCAAGTTGGTAAAAAAGGTCCCGCCCTTCTTATCTTCCTTAGTGTTGCTGTCACTTTTACCGCTCTCGGCATCTTTCTTGACGGAGAGGTCCTGCCGACCTCTCCTGATACACAAAAGCCAGTCAAAGCGAACGCCGTACCATCCAACCTCTCGCAGCGTTCTACAAATAGCACCGACGCTACCGAGCCTTCGGCAGTTTCACAACAACTCAGTCGCGCCATCGAAGCGGCCAACCGCAACGAGTCCGAGACCGCCTCACGGCTTGAAGCACGCATCACCGCGTCACAAAGACTGATCGAAGAGACCAATCAACTGCTCGAGGAGAAAGGGGTCTCGAGCCAAGGTGCGGCGGTTAATGCAAAGCACCAACAATTCAATCAACAACTCAAAGAACTGAAATCTAGGATAACAGAGCTTAAATCGTCGAAAAAAGACGCTTTAATAATTGGAGATGGATTATGAAGGGGAGCCAAGGCGCTTTTTGTCGGCAATGTATGGCAGTCTATTACAAAAGATGTTTTTTTACGCTTCTTATTATCAATTTATTCATATTCGAACTGGTGGCGGCAGGAGAAGTAGGTTACCTGGAGGGTGAGTACTCTGTAAGTCAGGGTGCAGCTTCATACACAATACCCATCCAGGTTCCACCTGGTGTGGCTGGCATGCAACCGTCACTCTCCATTGGCTATAGCAGTCAAGGGGGGAGCGGCCTGATTGGTCAGGGTTGGGGGCTTGAAGGCTTATCGACGATTCATCGTTGCACCAAAACCCTTTCGCAAGATGATGAAATTAAAGGAATCGACTTCTCTGAAAGTGATCGCTTCTGTGTGGATGGACAGCGTTTGGTTGCGATTAGTGGGTCCTATGGGGAGGATGAGACCGAATATAGAACTGAAATAGAAAGTTTCAGTAAGATCGTATCCTATGGGGCTCAAGGGACTGGTCCGAGCTATTGGAAGGTGTGGACAAAGTCTGGGCAGATACTGGAATACGGTAACAGTTCTGATTCAAAGATCGAAGCCCAGGGCAGAGACGACGTTTTTGTATGGGCGGCCAATAAAATCAGCGATACTGTAAATAACTCCATTTACATTACATATGAAGAAGATAGTGACAATGGCGAGTATTATCCCAGTATCATTGAGTATGGTGATAACTCAGTCATATTCTCTTACGAGCAAAGACCAGATCCAGACAAAGTGTTTGTACACGGTTCTCTAGTAAAGTCGGCGCATCGCCTTGTAAGTGTAGAAACCTATGTGGGCACGGTATTAGCCAACAGCCATAAATTTAATTACTTGGCAGATAGCGTAGGTAATCGATCGGTAATAGAGTCGATTGAGTATTGTGATTCAAGCCAGAATTGCTTAGAGCCAACCCGTGTTGAATGGATAACGGGAACAAATGGATCATACAATCAAATCGCTGGTATCAGCACGAGTATCACAGACACTATTGGTGGCGCTAAGGTTGATATATCAAGAGTCAAGTTCGGTGATTTCAATGGGGACGGTGTCACTGATATCTATAAAATAAACGGCTATGGCTATGATGGTGTCCAAGACGACACGATCCATTTATCAAAAGGTGATGGCACATACGATACGATTGAAGGTATAAGTACCGGGATAGCTGGCTCAATAGCTGGTTCGACCATTGATATCTCGAGGATCAAGTTTGCGGATTTTAATGGGGATGGAAAAACAGATATCTATATTGTCAATGGATGGGGTAGTAAGAAGACTGATAAAATCCATCTATCCCAGGGTGATGGCACGTACAATGTAGTAGATGGAATATCAACAAGCATTGCAGGCAGTATTGATGGGGCCGGTGTTGACATATCCAGAATCCAATTTGGCGACTTTAATGGGGACGGTAAAGCTGATATTTATCAAATAAACGGCTATGGCTATGATGGTGTCCAAGACGACACGATCCATTTATCAAAAGGTGATGGCACATACGATACGATTGAAGGTATAAGTACCGGGATAGCTGGCTCAATAGCTGGTTCGACCATTGATATCTCGAGGATTAAGTTTGCGGATTTTAATGGGGATGGAAAAACAGATATCTATATTGTCAATGGATGGGGAAGTACAAAGACTGATAAAATCCACTTATCCCTTGGTGATGGCACGTACGATACGGTAAATGGAATAACAACAAGTATCGCCGGTAGTCATGATGGCGCAGGTATTGACATATCCAGAATCCAGTATGGTGATTTCAATGGGGATGGCGTTACTGATATCTATAAGATAAACGGCTGGGGTGGATCCGCTCAGGATATTATATCTTTGAATCAGTCAGCGCCATATATTGTGT
>JASFJX010000638.1:0-3220 GCA_050119385.1 Candidatus Thiodiazotropha sp.
CTGTCCATATTCAATCCTTCTAGGCGATTTCGACCTGAATCCCTTCTCGGAATAACAAGCTAAATTACCTCCGGCAGAGCCGGATGCTTATTATGTTACGCCCTCAAAAGGCTTTCAATGCGCTTACATCCCAAGAATCTACTAGTCTCCGTGGCATCATTTCGCTCTTGATCACGGACCTATTCCCTTACATCATTTCATCTAATCCCACTGTAGATACAAAGTGGCCCCTTGCCTAGAACAGAAGTGCTCGTCGTTAAATTCCTTTGCTTTCCTCGAAATCCCTAATCATGGCAGCACCTACTACAACAGCTACAAGTAAAACCGGTCTCCTTTGGAAGGAATCGGCGAATTAATCCGTTTATCTGTTCGGGCGACACTTTCTCCCAGCAATGATAAGGCGGGCAATATATGAATCACACTAATTTAAGTGGGTGTCTATCTAAGTTCATGCACCTTGCGGCGTACTGGTTTATTAATAGATAAGATAACCTTTCATTCCTTAATTACTGTGGTGACATTGAGGTTAATATATCGATTAGGTATAGTTTTCCTCGGCTGATTTCGGATAATAAGTGCAATTGGTAATGGAGATGTCGGCTGGTAGAGTTCAGGCTTATCCCGACCAAGAGATGAAGCATTGATGATCGCCCTCGGTTGGTGATAGAGGTAATCGCATCGCAGACTGGGAAGATGAAACGATCATCGGTATGGGGCATGGGAGCGCACTACTGACAATGGTCTTGAATTTGCTAATCATGCGCTTGTCGCAGAAGGATTAGAAGCAGATATCTACTTTACTTACCCTTATGCATCCCGGGAGCCTGGTGTCAAAGAAAACGCGAAAGGATTGATTCGGCAATATTCCCACAAGTTGACCGACTTCAACGAAATGATTGATGAAGAGATTGAAACTTAATTCAATCTGTGAATGCAGTGTTTGCCGCATGGCCCACGAATACAAAGATAGTATTAAATTATTACAAGGAATTGAAGTGAGAAACCTCAATAAATTACTTTTTTTTGTTGCAATGCTTTTGCCACTTAATGCACTGGCAGAAACTGTGTATGTGTATCAATACGATATTTTATTGGGCTCCGTCGGCTCTTACTCTGGTGCCACTACTGCCAGAGGCAACTGGAATCGTAATTATGGTGTTGATGTGGGTCCAGTCATTGCTGATAATGAGGGAGCACTATTCTTTTATGAAGGTCTCGATGGCTTAACCTTTAACATGCTCTTTAACCCAAATGAAGTTCTAAATCAACCTTTTGAATATGGAAGCATTGCCTTTGATATATCTGTAACGGGCACAGATTCTTCTGTTTTTCTAACAGACGATATAAATGAATTTGTTAGTTCTGGTGGTGGTAATTACAGTGGTAAATGGAAATGGACGTGGGGTGCTGATGGCGGTATCATTGGCGGACTTGAAGGTGATTGGACAATTGATATCTTCAATATGGAGAATGGTTGGAGTTCAAGATACCCTAACGATGTATCAACTTTATGGATGTATGGTGTTGATGGGTTTTTCTCTCTTGACTTATCCCAGGATATTCAGTTGACTAATGTATCCCCAGTGCCACTACCCGCGACAGCTTGGTTATTTGGCTCAGCCCTCTTAGGCTTTGCAGGGTTCAACAGGTTCAAGGCAAAAACTACTTAATTTCACGGTTTCTGGGACCAATGCAAGCAATAGTGCCGGGGTTATCAAGCGCCCTCGCCCCGCTCTTGCCGTGTGTACGCTTGCCAAGCGTACGAGGGGTATTTGCTCAATCATCCATGTATACGGCACATCCATGTGCCACTCCTTAATAGCAAGCTATTGATTCAATCGCAATCCGTATCTGAATGACGAACCCGGTACGATCATCCCGTTTCCCGATGAAGCATACGGATTAGATGTAGGATGATACAAAGCGCAGGATTAATATGCCTGCCATCAACCAGAGTATCCCCCGCAATAGATATAAGTAGCGCTCTGCTGTAAAGCGCTTACGCAATTGCATACCGATAAGGAGTGTCAGCAGCGCAAAAGGTGCCAGTAAAATTGTGTTCAGGAGAAATAAACCAATTCCGGGTATATCCTGTTGCAGAAAAATAAGACTCTGGGTCAGTTTGCCGGTGAAAAAGTTAAGGTTGAATATCACTACCATGGTTGCGGTGGCGATACGCAGTTCCGTAAACAGGATGATCAACACCGGTAGCATGACATTCACCATGCCAAATGGTTGCGAGATTCACCGACATGGTCGGTATGACGCAGATCAGCACGGCGCTAAAGACATCGGTGAACAGGGCCAGCAGCGGTGTTGCAATCATGGGGAATCCAATGCCGAAGGTGCCATGTACGAGTCCGGCCAGAAGGATGGCGGGGGCCGCCAGCCAGATGAGATCCCAGGTTAATGGTGCTAATTCAGTCAAAGGACGGTCCTGCCTTTCGGGTTGTTCTGACCAATTATCGGCTTTGCTTGTTTACTCTGTGTAACGGTATTTGACCAAAGGCATAATGAATCTGGGTAGTAGTACCAGTGATCTGATGTGCCATATGTCTGTGTAGGGGGTGTCGTTCCATTGTGAGAGTGACAGGGCCCAAATTACCGGTTTCCAAGTATAGCGCTCATCATGCGCCGTTGAACGGTCCCGCCAGGATCGGGTGAGACATTCGGGTTAACTCTATTAAGACTGGTTGAACTGCCGTGTCGATGATGGGAATTCATCGCTTACCTATGTCATCAAGCATAGGCAGGAGGTAGGTTTTGATTTATGACATAGTCAATTCAAGTATCACGGCGCTCTACCAGTTCAGGATCCGCAGTGATCGGGCGGTAGATCTCGATGCGCGATCCCTCTTCAAGCTTTGCATCGAGCTTGGTGATTTTTCCAAATACTCCTACCTTCTGTTTATCCAGGTCGATCTCCGGGAATTGTTCGAGCAGGCCGGAGTGCAATATTGCCTGACGCACGGTGCTGTCGTCCGGGACCTCGAGTTTGAGCCAGACCTGTTTGAACTTGTCAGCATAGGCAACACCAATGTTCATCTTGTTTTTACTCCTTCTATTGGCTTGAAGCGCTGGCCTCTGATGCCACCAGGTTTTCCTTGCGTTGCGCCAGGAGTCGATCGAGCAGGCGTTTGCCGGCGAGTAGAAAGCCGAGAACCAGAAAACCGCCGGGCGGCAGGATGATCAGAAGGAAACCCTTGTAGTCGGGAATCAA
>JASFJX010000639.1:0-3218 GCA_050119385.1 Candidatus Thiodiazotropha sp.
TGCCACTTCTCAATAGCTTAGGCTATTAACTCAATCACAAATCCGCATCTGATCGGCGATCCCGGCACGATCATCGCGTTCCCGGATGAAACATTCGGGCTAGCCATCTGGCCGAGCTGGATTGCTCGGGTTTGATGTTGAGGCAGTGAAGAAAAGGCGGCCAAGGGCCGCCTTTCAGGATTAAACCTCCGGGTCAGAGGTGCGGGGTACGGAGTTATGAACGCCGGTCCCGGCTGGGTTCTTCGCGTTTCCGGATGAAACTAATCTCCGACTTTCAGGCGTCCGCCCTTGCCCAAGCCGCCCTTGACCTCTTGTGCCTTGTAGTTTCTCAGGGCCTTGACCATCTGATTGAATGAGTCGGCAAAGGCCGCTGTGATAACCTTACCTTCCGGGGTGTTGGTATAACCGCCAGCGCCGCCAAATGCGCTGCCGCCGAAAAGGCCTCCGAACAGGTTGTAATCAAAGTTCTTGGCATTGCCCACCGAAGAAGAGACCTGTACACCGGAGCGGTTGTCCACCAACAACAGGGTGGTGGCTGCCTCGTTGGCCTTCAACCCGCCCGCTATGGCACCGGCAACGGAGCCGAACAGGCCACCGACAATTCCCTTGACGCCGCCAGTGCCTTTTTCAGAGAACTGAATGCTGGGATTCATGGTGTAATCGGCGGAGACCATCTGTCCCTTGCCGAAGTCACTGCCCTGGCGTAGCTCGCCGGACTGCATCAGAGCCCGCTCCTGCATCATATTGTTCATCGCTCTGCCGCGCTCAACGACAACGAAACAATTAGATTGCTGGATCATGGTTCGCAGCACCGGGACTGTGGTACCCAGATTGGGGTAGCGATGCATATAGGTGGCCCACCATGGCGCGCTTTGGTCTTCCACAACGGCCAGTGTACCCAGGGTTTCATCGCAGCGTTCCAATGCGGTGTTCTCGCCTTCAGCGGTTTCGCCGCCGGCCGCACCGGTTACAGTGTGCCCGGATGCCCCCCCCATTTTCGGCATGGTGCCCTCGCAACCGCTCAAGCCAATGAAGGCGGTAGCGACCAAGGTTGCCAGGGCGGTAAGGCCAGGTGATCTTTGTTGTTTAATAGGTAGTTTCATTTTCATTAATTTCCCTTTAGCGAACGGATGAAATAGTGTTATGTATTGTAATTGCAGTCTGTTTTCTTTATGCCGTCAAGTTTGATAACAGCATGATTACATCCCCAAATCAATTGGAAACACGACAGCGGGGATGGAGTCTTGTGTGGATTAGGTGCAGGGCGTAAGCTCTGCCATGTTATGAATCCATTGCTGTTATTTCTTTTGTTGTTTGTCGGTGTACCCCTGGCGGAGCTCTACTTTCTTATCAAGGTTGGCTCCCAGATCGGAGCTTTTTCTACGATATTCCTGACAGTTTTCACTGCATTACTGGGTGGCTGGATGGTGCGGGCCCAGGGTTTTTCCACACTCAATAAGGTACGTGGGTCGATGGAGCGTGGTGAGGTGCCGGCCTTTGAGATGATGGAAGGGGCGGTATTGCTGGTGTGTGGTTTTCTATTGCTGCTCCCCGGATTTATCACCGATGTGGTGGGCTTCATATTTCTGGTTCCGCCCATTAGACGCTGGTTGCTTGCTTTGGGTTTACAACAAGGTGGTGTGATGGGGCCGGCGGGGTCGGAGACAGGCGAATCCTATAGAAGCCGGGAGCGGCGGGTGATCGAAGGCGAATATAAGCACGAGGATGAGGGAAAATAGATGTCGAGTGACCGAGCGGAGAGATTGTTCGGGGTTTTATGGCGCCCCGGTTTCTGCCGGGGTGACCTTTGATTGCCGATTCAGGGATAGATTTCCGGTACGAATGTCTGGTCGCTGATTGGGGGTCTCACATAGCCGGTATCGTGGGCGCGGTGTGGCAGCTCAATGGGTTCGGGAGTTAGGTCCTCGTAGGGGATTAAGCTCAGCAGATGGGCGATACAGTTGAGACGGGCGTGTTTCTTGATATCGGAGTTCACGACGTACCAGGGCGCCTGTTTGATGTCCGTGTGCGCGAACATCTCATCCTTCGCCTTCGAGAATTCCAGCCAGCGGGAGCGGGACTCCAGATCCATCGGGCTCAGTTTCCAGCGCTTGTGAGGCTCTTCCAGTCTGCTTTGAAAGCGGCGTTCCTGCTCCTCATCGGAGACAGAGAACCAATATTTAACCAGAATGATGCCGGAACGCACCAGCATGCGTTCGAACTCCGGGCAAGAGCGTAGAAACTCCTGATGCTCCTCGTCGCTACAGAATCCCATCACCTTTTCAACGCCGGCCCGGTTGTACCAGCTGCGATCGAACAGCACCATCTCGCCGGCAGCGGGGAGGTGTGGGACATAGCGTTGGAAGTACCATTGGGTCTGCTCCCGTTCCGTTGGGGCAGGCAGGGCGACCACGCGGCAGATGCGTGGATTGAGGTGTGTTGTGATGCGTTTTATCACGCCTCCTTTGCCGGCGGCGTCCCTTCCCTCAAAAATAACAACGACTTTGAGCCCCTCGTGCTTGATCCATTCCTGAAGTTTGACAAGTTCTAGCTGTAGCTTGAATAGCTCTTTTTCATAGACTCTGGTATCGATTCTTTTTGGCTTTTCAGGTTTTTTTGCTTTTTTGCGTTCAGCCATTACAGCCTCCCAGTCGCACGCATAATTTCTAGAATGGACATTATTACGGGTTATGTATCTTAAGCCATTGAGATTAGACGATTTCCAGTAATTCAAGATCGAAGTTCAGTGCCTCACCTGCCAGCGGGTGATTGCCGTCGATTGTCGCATCCTTGTCACTGAGGGCGGTAACTACCACGTTGAAATGCTCGCCACTTGGGCTTTGCGCCTGCAAATGCATGCCCACTTCGAGATTCAGATCATTGGGAAAGTTCTCCAATGGAACCTTCTCGATAAGGGCGTCGTTGCGTTGGCCATAGGCATCATCGGCCAGGATGTGGATCGATTTCTGGTCGCCCACCTGCATACCCTCCACACCCGATTCGAATCCGGGGATGACCGCTTTCTCGCCAAGGGTGAATTCGAAGGGTTCACGATCTACCGATGAATCGAATTGGGTGCCATCATCCAGTCTCCCTGTATAGTGGATGCGGACGGTATCACCCTGCTTGACTTGCCTCATAATTGGCCTCTTGCTGAATAGTGGTTGTGCGAATAGGTTAATTATCACACAGATTCACAGCAAGGTTCTGGATTGGTG
>JASFJX010000640.1:0-3217 GCA_050119385.1 Candidatus Thiodiazotropha sp.
GTGATCAGTGAAAATGTGACACACACTACGATCAGACCAAGACCTCTCAGGGAAGCTTGTTTTACTACTCTCATCATCTGTTTTACCTATTAAAATCCAGCTAGCTCATTGCCTCGCCAGCCGTCTGTCTAACACGCAAAGGCACAAAAACCGGTGGCCTTTGAGAATTGTGAATTAATGCATTAAAAGATAGTTCCTTTTGCTTGCTTTTTCGTCCCCAAAAAGCAATTTTTCTGCCATTTATGCGCTGACACCATTGAATAGGGTTCTTCGGTTGCCCATTGTGCCTGATACCGAAATAGATGCCGGACTTGGTCCGCCCGCCACTATTGCCCACCTGAGCCACCACCTCTCCCGGCTCCACCCACTCACCGGTCTCTTTGAAAAGGCTCTGGTTATGACCATACAGACTCAAGTAACCGTCACCATGATCGATGATCAGGAGTAAGCCAAAACCCCGCAGCCAATCGGCGAAGGCGACCCTGCCATGATGAATGGCTCTCACCTCCTGCCCTTCGGGCGCGGCGATCAGCACCCCGTCCCATTTGAGTTTACCAACCTTGCGCCTTGATCCGAAACTCGCCACCAGTATGCCACGGGAGGGCCAGGGCAGTTTGCCCTTACGGGCATTGAATGGCACATGGGCGGTGGTGTCGAGGGGTATATCTGAGAGCGCCTGTTGTATCTTGGCCACCAGGGACTGCAGCTGCTTCTTGTCCGACTTGAGACTATCCAGCTCCTCTCCTTTGTCCTCCAAGTGTTTGTTGAGACTCGCAATAATCTTCCTGCGTCCGATCCTGGCCGTTTCCAGCCGTTGTTTCTGGTTTTTGTTCTTTGCCAATAGCTGTTGTAAACGCTGCTCTTCCTGAGCTATCTGACTCTCGACCTGGCGTAATTGCCGCAGACTCTCCTTTATCTTCTCCATCTGCCGAACCCGGGCCGAGTTGAAATAATCGTAATAAACCATGATTCGACTGACCACCGCGGGATCCTCCTGATTAAGAAGGATTTTCAACTTCTCCTGCCGCCCCATGGCATAACCCGCGCGGATCTGCCGCTCAAGCGAGGCATGCTGCTGATCCAGGTGAAGGCGTGCATCAGCACGCTGACTCTCCAGTTCTGTCAGGAGACGCTTCTGGCGATTCAAACTCTGTTGTGTCACCCGGATACGCCGGGCAAAGTCGCCAATTTGCTTTTCCGTTTTTTCCAGGGCCTGGCTGTGTTCCTCCCACTTACCTTTGGTGGTTCGCAACTGATCCTGCAGCGACTGAATATGTTTTTTGACCAGCTCCAGTTTGACCTTGGCATCTTGCTCGGAGGCCTCCGCTGCAACCGGGTGGGAAAAGAGGCACAGCATCAATCCCAGAGAGAGAGCCACCAGGCCACTCGCCCACCCCATCAATCATGTCTCCTGGGGTAAGTTGATCAGCGGGTGTCCTTGCATCTCATCAGGTTGGGCCAGCCCCATGATTTTCAACAGGGTTGGCGATATGTCACACAAGGCTCCGCCCTCCACCAGTTCGGCATCGCCTCGCCCCACATAGATTAAAGGGACAGGATTGGTGGTATGTGCGGTATGTGGCTGGTGGTTCTCATGGTCCTCCATCTGTTCTGAATTACCGTGATCCGCGGTGATCAACATCTCGCCACCTGCCAAGTGAATGGCCTTCAAAACCCTGCCCAAACAGTGGTCCAGGGTCTCGACAGCAAGTATAGCCGCCTCGTATTTACCGGTATGCCCAACCATGTCGCTGTTGGCGTAATTGCATATGATGACATCATATTTACCCCCCCCTATCGCCTCCACCAGATGATCAGTGACCTCCTCGGCACTCATTTCAGGCTTCAGGTCATAGGTCGCCACCTTGGGCGACGGCACCAGAATACGCTCCTCCCCCTCAAACGGACGCTCACGCCCGCCGTTGAAGAAAAAAGTGACATGGGCATACTTCTCCGTTTCCGCCAACCGTAGTTGATGTAAGCCCTGTCTGGCGATGGTTTCACCGAAGACATTGCGCAGCTTTTCCGGCGGGAATGCAACCGGTATTTCAAAGCGCTTGTGGTAGCGGGTGAGACTGACGAATTCACCCAGTTTTGGGCGATGTTTGCGCTCAAAACCCTCAAACTCATCCTCAACCAAGGCACTGGTCAACTGGCGAGCGCGATCGGCACGGTAGTTGAGAAATAACACCACATCCCCATCGGCAATGATTGCCGGTGCCTTACCCGCAGGGACAACAGCCGTGGTCTTGACAAACTCGTCACTCTCTCCCCGTTCATAGGCTTCAAGCAGGCCTTGTCGCGCATCTTCCACCTGATAGTCAGCCTTGCCCTGCACTAGCATATCGTAGGCTTTTTCGGTGCGCTCCCAGCGGTGGTCACGATCCATGGCATAGTAACGGCCGGTCAGGCTTGCGATCCGTCCTTTACCCAATTCGTTAAAAACTCTGTTTGCCGCAATAATCGAAGCCTCGGCACTCTTCGGCGGTGTGTCCCTACCATCAAGAAAGGCATGCAGATAGATATGTTCCGCTCCGCGCTCAACGGCCAGCTTTACCATGGCATGGATATGGTCCTCATGGCTATGTACGCCACCTGGAGAAAGCAATCCCATGATATGTATGGACTTTCGATTGGCCACTGCCTTGTCAACCGCCTCGGTCAAGGTCTCGTTGGTGAAAAACGAGCCCGTCCTGATGGAGCGGCTGACCCGGGTGAACTCTTGGTAGACCACCCGTCCGGCACCGAGATTGAGATGCCCCACTTCCGAGTTGCCCATCTGACCGCCGGGTAGACCGACAGAGGCCCCGGAGGTATGGATGAGGGTGTGGGGATGCTCACGCCAAAGGCGATCCCAAACTGGAGTGCGTGCATTTTCAATCGCGTTGGCTTCTGTATCCTCGCTGTAGCCCCAGCCATCAAGGATGATCAGGACAACCGGTTTGGGTCTCTCCATCATTGTGTGTTCTCTGCTTCTCGCTGCTGATGCATTAATGTGGACAAGCGCGCATTAAATCACCAAACCCCGGATCGCGCCAGAACCCTAAGGGTGTTAACCCGAATGTTTCATCCGGGAAAGCAATGATCGTGCCGGGATCACCGTTCAGATGCGGATTTGTGATTGAGTTAATAGCCTAAGCTATTGAGAAGTGGCACAGGGATGTGCCGTTTACGGACCGAAGGATGGACGATTGAACAAATACCGCAGCTGGGCGGT
>JASFJX010000641.1:0-3217 GCA_050119385.1 Candidatus Thiodiazotropha sp.
GGATCAAATAATTACTTTAAGTAAAGACTTGACCCTTAACTTTGCTTAACTTATTGCACGGTTAAAGTGTCTCGCAAAAGGGGATAAACGTGTTAGGGATCAAATAATTACTATAAGTAAAGACTTGACCCTTAACTTAACTTTAAATAATTACTATAAGTAAAGACTTGACCCTTAACTCTTAAAGACTTGACCCTTAACTTAACTTTAAATAATTACTATAAGTAAAGACTTGACCCTTAACTCTTAACTTTTAACTTTAAAGACTTGACCCTTAACTTTAAATAAGTAAAGACTTGACCCTTAACTTTAACCTTTGACTTAACCTTGTAACCTTCTTTCATACCGGCTTGGATTTGGCAAATTTTGGGTTTGCGTTAATTTCGTTAATTTTCCAGCTGAAGGGTTGCACTGTCACTTCTCGTTTTGAGAGCGGCCCCTCTGTCCCGGGGTATGAAACGGTCGGTTTGAATCTCTCCCTCCAGGAGACCCGACACAGTCAGCCATGGCAGGATCTCCGTCTGCAGACCAGCTTCACGCTGCTCTTCCCGGGTGCGGTAGATTCTTTGGTTTTCAGTGGGACCTGATATGTCATCTGCCGGTACTTCACGAGGTTCTGTATCTGCCATCACCATTGCCGCCACTGAGAAGTAAGAAGCAACGAATAAACCGAGAGCGGCCGGTTTTGTGGTGACTCTGCTTTGCTGTTGACACATAGGGGGTACCGCCATTCACACTATAGGTTTAACCACATATTGAACCTGGAACATTGTTTCATACAAGTTTTCAAGGCGGATTCATATAGGACATAGGTTCTATAAGGTTCAGATAGACTCAAATCCTCCTGTCCGGCCCGGAAGAAACGACCCATTTATGCTTCTGAATTATTGGTCTGCGATATGAGCAGAAAATCGACACAGATAAAATAATAAATAATAACAAATAGATAGCGATCTTTAACTGGTGCGTATGACATCAGTTCTATAGTCAGTCGGTTGGTGGATTCATATCCTCTCTGTAACTCACACCAGATCGCGATCGTGTTGATTCCCGGGGCGGTGATTCGGGGTGTTGAGGATCGAGAATAGAAAGATATGTTTAATAAAAGTGATTAAATTCAGGAGAGAAACCATGAAACCGAGACACTTGGCGACGATGCTGCTTTTTTCCGTGCCATCGTTGCTTATACCCTATGAACTCCATGCGGGTGATTCCAACCACTCGCCCTGCAAGAGAACGGCCAATCAGATGTTCGCTGCCTGCCATGCCGATGTTAAGGATGACTACATAACCACCCTTGCGAACTGTAGCAATCTGGCAGACTCCAGTGACCAGTCGACCTGTCGGGAAGAGGCCAAACAGACGCGCCATGAAGAGGCGGGCTACTGCGGGGATCAATTAGATGCCAGGCGCAATGCCTGCGATACGCTCGATGAGTATCGCTATGATACCGACCCACTCCTGGATCCGACGATTGCCTTCGTGAATCCGGATGACGTGGACCAGTCCAGTGCAAATCCTTATGTGTCGATCGTTGCGGGCCACACCTATGTTCTTCGCGCCGGTAAGGAAGGGGAAGAGACAGTGGTCGTACATGTGACTGAAGAGTCCCGTGAGATACAGGGTGTTCAATGCCGGGTTGTGGTCGATGCGGTGTTAGAGGTTGATAAGGATGAAATATCAGGTGAAATCGACTATGTGCCTGTGGAGGTCACCGATGACTGGTTAGCACAGGACATAGAGGGCAATATCTACTATTGCGGTGAAGTGTCGCGTAACTTTGAAGAGGGTGTGCTGGTTGATCTGGATGGGTCATTCGAATCAGGCAGGGAATTCGCCAAGGCAGGGCTGTTGATGATGGCGCTGCCCGAGGTCGGCCTTGCTCATCGTCAGGAGTTTTCACTGGGTGAGGCCGAGGATATCATTCAATATGTTGACTTGGCCGGGGTACCCGGAGAGGAGAACGAGAAGTTTCCCTGTGAAGATGCCGGAGGCTGTCTGATGACCTATGATTTCACGCCGCTTGGGCCTGAATCATCTGAGTTCAAGTACTATCTTCCCGGTGTCGGCTTTGTCCTTGCGGAAGCGATGGAGGAGGGGGAATTGACGGGAGAGACAGAGCAGCTGATCTGTGTCGGTGACTCCCTGAGCATCCTGGAAGACCCAGTGTGTGAGATCGATAATCCTGAGGAACTCCTTGAGGAACTGTGCGCATTCGCCCCCAATGCCTTTTGTGACTGATATGGCTATTCGCGGCCAAAGGTCTGTGAGTATGAGCCACAGGTAATTAGGGTACTATAAGCAATGTGCAGGGGCTGCATTTGACCCTGCACATTGTGTCCACAATCAACGCCAATGGATTAATCATGAATGGCTTCATAAAACAAATGGGCAGTTGGAGCAACGTATTGACCATCGCATTTGGAAGTATATTGCTGATCGCCCTGGAAATATTCGAAGATCCAGACCTTACTCCGGGTGAAATCCTGCTTGAAATGATTCAACCCACATTGATTGTCATTATAGCGGTGGGGATGGTGCGTTTGACTGAGCAGTTCAAGATACATCAGGAAACACAGATGCTGCTGATCAGAGATCTGGAAACTGCCCGTGTGGAGGGCATGGAGTGGCGCAGCGGTATGAGTGACCTGATCAAGGGGCTTGGCCAGGGAATCGCGAGACAATTCAGCGAATGGTCCCTGACCGCGGCTGAACGTGAAGTTGGCTTATTGATACTCAAGGGGATGAGCTACAAAGAAATTGCAGTAATGCGTGATGTCAGCGAAAAGACAGTGCGTCAACAGGCCCATTCCATCTATCGTAAAGCCAAATTGAGTGGTAGGGCGGCCCTCTCTGCATTTTTTCTGGAAGATCTGTTACTTCCCTCGGTATCAAACAATTCACAAGATGGATAGTATTGATATCCTGCAGAAGAGAGATCCAATTTATGACAATGCGCCTGAAACTGTCCACAAAAGCGCATTGCCCCCATATATGATGAGGCCACCTGATGGAATGTCTGGGACACCTGGAATGTCAGAAAGAATGTCAGCGACATGGTAAGCGGGGACACCCAATGGTAAGCGGGTAAGGTAAGCGGGGACATATATGGACACCCCAAGTATGTCAAGGATTAGGTAATCATATTTTTCGCCTCACACTCACATACCCAGTGGTTCACAGCCTGAAGAAAACGGCCTTTGACATATATCCGGCT
>JASFJX010000642.1:0-3215 GCA_050119385.1 Candidatus Thiodiazotropha sp.
GCCTCCTCCGGATTTGGTGAAGCTTGCGCGCATCGATTCGCTGCCGCTGGCTGTGATCTGGTGTTGTGTGCCCGGCGTCTGCAGCGACTGGAGGCATTGGCCTCGTCACTTCCCTCATCATGTAGGGTGCAGGTTCAACAATTGGATGTGACTGATCGAAAAGGTGTGGAGTCATTTATCGAGCAACTCCCCGGTGAATTCAGAGAGATCGATGTGTTGGTGAATAATGCCGGATTAGCATTGGGTCTGGGGCCGGCTTATGAAATCGATCTCGATGATTGGGAGACCATGGTCGATACCAATATAAAAGGCCTTATGCGCATGACCCGCCAGATTCTGCCTGGGATGGTGGCGAGACGGCGTGGTCATATTATAAACATCGGTTCTGTAGCGGGTAGCTGGCCCTATCCGGGCGGTAATGCCTACGGCGCCAGCAAGGCCTTTGTTCAACAGTTCTCAAGGGGATTACGTGCCGATCTGCTGGGTACGCCGGTACGTGTCAGCAACATCGAACCTGGATTGGCTGAAACAGAATTCTCCCTGGTGCGCATGAAGGGTGATGAGCAAAAGGCGGGGGATGTCTACACAGGTACCCATCCACTCTCTGCCAAGGATATCGCGGAGATCGTCTATTGGGTGACTTCGCTGCCGTCCCATGTCAACGTGAATGCCCTGGAAGTGATGCCGGTGTGTCAGGCCTGGAATCCGTTTGCCATCGATCGCACTTTGGGGGATGAGGTTTGAAGGCTCTTTTGCATAGTGCGTTGGATCTCTGCCTGCTGCGCAGTACACCTCAGGACCTGCCTGCCTCGAACTATTTGTTGTGGTTGTTGATACTACTCAACATGCTGGTAGGTACAGCGATGGTCCTGGATGCCCAGTTAGGGCTTTTTCGCGCGGTACTTGAGAATCTCTTCGGTTTAGCGCTGATGCTCGGTGTGCTCGCCATAGCCCTCGGTTCGAGACGTTTGCTGCCACGTTTCAATCAGACAGCGAGTGCCGCGCTGTTGAGTGGTCTGTTGTTGAGTCTGCTGGCGCTGCCCCTGGTAATCTGGCGACATCGTAGTGAATCCCTTGAGTCCGAATTGTTGCTGTTCGTGTTGTTTGTTTGGAGCATTACGGTACTTGGCCACATTCTTCGTCATGCCTTCGAGATCAGCCTCAACCAGGGTATCGGTTTTGCTCTGCTCTATACTCTTATGGCATGGAGTATCATGAGTCATCTTTTTCCGGTAGCCACCTGATGCATATACATATCCTTGGAATCTGCGGTACTTTTATGGGTGGGATCGCGCTCCTGGCTCGAGCCCTGGGCCATCGGGTCAGCGGCTCGGATGCCGGTGTCTATCCACCCATGAGTACACAATTGGAGCAGGCAGGTATAGATCTGATGGAGGGATATGAGGCGACTCATTTGCACCCTGCACCGGATATGGTCGTGGTGGGCAATGCCATGTCCCGGGGTAATCCCGCGGTGGAGGCGATGCTGAATCAGGATCTACCCTATACATCAGGGCCCCAATGGCTGGCGGAGCATGTTCTGCGGGGGCGCTGGGTGTTGGCTGTGGCAGGTACCCATGGCAAGACCAGTACCGCCAGCCTGTTGGCCTGGATTCTGGAGCAGGCCGGCTTGCAACCAGGTTTTCTTATCGGAGGAGTACCGGAAAACTTCGGTGTCTCTGCGCGCTTGGGTGAGCGTTCCTTCTTCGTGGTTGAGGCGGATGAGTACGATACCGCTTTTTTCGACAAGCGATCCAAATTTGTTCACTATCGGCCACGCACGCTGATCATGAACAATCTTGAATTCGATCATGCCGACATATTCGATGATCTGGCGATGATTCAGCGTCAGTTTCACCACCTGGTCAGAACCGTTCCCGCCGAAGGGTTGATCATCTGTCCACTTAACGATGGCAATATCAGCGATGTCTTGGATATGGGGGTCTGGACACCCCTGGAGTTTTTCGATCCGCAGATCGAGGCGGGATGGCATGCGCAGAGTACCGCCGCCGATGGCCACAGCTTCGATGTCATCTGTGAAGGGGAAAAAAAGGGGCGGGTCAGTTGGGACCTGATCGGTAGACACAATGTGGCAAACGCCCTGGCTGCCCTTGCCGCAGCCCGCCATGCCGGGGTGCCGCCGGCAACCGCCATCGAGACCTTCAGCGGTTATAAAAATGTCAAACGACGTATGGAGTTGCGCGGAGAGGTGAACGGGATACGCGTGTATGACGATTTCGCTCATCACCCGACCGCAATAGAGGCCACTCTGGATGGCTTACGCAAGCAAGTTGCCGATGCACGTATCATCGTCCTCCTGGAACCCAGGTCGAATACCATGAAGCGGGGTGTTCATGCGGGCCGTTTGGCGGATGCGCTGCAGGCCGCTGACCAGGTGATGATGTTTATGCCTGAAGACCTGGAGTGGGATGCAGCGGCCGCGCTGGCATCCTTGGGGGACAGGGCCGCACTGTTTAGCGATACCGCGTCGATGGTCAACCAGGCTATGGAAATGGCTCGACAGGGGGACCACTTTTTGGTGATGAGCAACGGTGGCTTTGAGGGGATACATCAGCGCCTTCTGGATGCCCTGAAATCAACCGAATAAAGATGCTTCTATACCATTTGATGTTTTACCTACAACAACTCGATAATCACTGACTCAGAAGAAGAATCATATGAATAGTAGTCAAGCCCCCATTGCCGTGGCGATAACCGGTGCATCCGGGAGCGCCTATGCCTTGCGGCTGCTCGAATCGCTGATTGCAGCGGACAGGGATATCTATCTGATGATCAGTCAGGCCGGTCAGATCGTGTTGAAAATGGAGAGCAATCTTGAATTGCCCGGACAGCCTGCAGCGATGGAAAAACTGCTTACCCAAAGGTTTCATGCAAGACCGGGTCAATTGCAGGTGTTCGGCAGGCAGCAGTGGATGGCGCCTGTCGCGAGTGGCTCCAATCCACCCGGCGCTATGGTAGTCTGTCCCTGTACTACTGGTACTCTATCGGCCATTGCCTGTGGAGCAAGCAACGACCTTATCGAGCGTGCGGCAGATGTGGTGCTGAAAGAGCGCCGCAAGCTTATCCTGGTGGTGCGGGAGACACCTTTCTCAGAAATCCATCTGGAGAATATGCTCAAGTTGAGTCGTATGGGGGCTGTGGTCATGCCGGCCAATCCCGGTTTCTATCACAACCCCACGACGCTACAAGATATC
>JASFJX010000643.1:0-3207 GCA_050119385.1 Candidatus Thiodiazotropha sp.
TCAGCACAGGGAGGTGCTGTTGGGGCGTCGGAGAAAGACTACCGTCAGGTGCTGAGGGGCAAAAAATATGCGTTATTCTGGACGGACACTAAAGTGAACCCAACATTTATGTTGGTTACTATTCATTAATCACTTCTTCCCAATAGATCGGACGGAAACGGTCGCTCCACTCTGCCTGTTTCTTGAGATCTGCGTACAGATAGACCGTCTTGCCTAACAAAGCATCGCCATTTGCATTTTTACCGCCGGCAGGGAACACGAGTTTGGGTGACGGTGGAATGCCCTGCAATGCCAATACTTTGAAGCGATCGTCGTATGTTATATCTTCGCTAGTACCATCCCAATTAAAAACAGCATTAGCAGTGAGTAAGTCGATCCCGTAGAGTTTTGCTGTACCCGTCGTTGTAACGGTTTCACAAAGGTCCGCTGGGTTGTAGACAGTTTCTGCGCTGTATGTAGTGAAAAAGATGGAATAGTCGTAAAGGATCGCTTTGGAGAAGGATTTCTCGGAACCAGAGTAGTCTATATACCACCCCTTCTTTCCTGAAGTGAGCGCCGATTTTGTAGTATCTGAAGCATCTAAAAGGTTGTTATGATTGGCCACATCATACTTGCTCCAATCAGGTACTATAGTCCAGATGACTGGATCCTTGATCATATAAAATCGATCTGTTACCTCACTGTCAAGTGGATTCGTAATATCACCAGTGCCGATCAAAATGGCAAGAAATTGTGTTCCCGCCTTGTTGTAGTAACCGATCTGAGGGGAGGTAAAGAACTTGCGGTGAGCGGAAGCGCCAGTGCCAGCTCCAGCATTGATGTCGGCGATTACACCACCAGTGATTTTACTATCCTTTTCGTTGATATCGATTCGAATAATTCTACCGCCGACATCAGAGGCGTACAGACGTTCAACAATGCCGTTCCCGTTCAAGTCGACTGTAGCAAGATCGCTGGCAATTGCGTTGGTCATTTCGGATATGTTTACATCGGCTCCTGTATTCGAAATAGACTTCAGTAAGCTGCCGTCAGATGCTTTAACGATATAGATAGCATTACCTTCATCATCTGAATAACCAACTGTTGAGTTTGCGTTATCCTGGTCAGGATCGTAACCGCCGCCAAATACAAGGGCTTCTTGTTCAGTGCCGTCTATTTTTATCTTGACAAAGAGCGGCTTTGACCAGGTTTGCCCGAGCTTGCTGATGCCTGTAGTGGCATTAGATATTTCAGCAACATACACGGGTGCAAGCCGATTAGTGATGTCGAGAATGTGGTATTTTCTCCCGCCGCGCCGCATGCCGAAAATGACCATTTTTTTGCTGCCAACCTCATAGTAGGTCATAGGGCCGTCCAAGCCATAGTAAGGTATGGTGGAGGCATCATTATTCTTTATCGTACGTATACCAGGTAAGAGATCTTTTGGCATAAAGGCCCAGAGCTCATCACCTGATTTGGCATCGATGGCCTCCAGTACACCTTCACTGGTCGGAATCAATACCACTTCTTTATCGCTACTGTATGTAACTACGACAGGCTGTGTATGTATAGGTGCGCCCATTACCCCTATATGTGATGGATTTTCCTCTGTGGCGACATAATCCGGACTTCTGCTTATCCAATTCAGCAGTTCTTTACGTTCCTCTGCATTCGCAGCGCCTAACGTGTTAGCGGTTATATCCATGTTTGATTCCATGACATGATTTTTGACATTGGACAGGTCTGACTCACTGCTAAGGTTGGAATAGAGTTTTCTGCTTCCAGTCATGCCATGTGCGGCACCGCCAACAAGAGGATCTCCTCTATCGAGTCGACAGGTGTCATTTTTACAGAACAGGTCTCTCGTGCTTTGAAATTCTTGTTTTTCATTAAGTACATCTTCATCGCGTAATGCTTTCAGAACCAGCTCACCCTCGGTGCTGACTTTTATTGAGTATTTCTTTAGATTACCTCTCCAAAATTTACTAGTTTCAGGCTGAAACAGTGGCACATAGATCACGTCACCGCTAATAGCGGCATTTTTAGCGTTAAATGGGATGGCCGGAGAATTATAATTGTACTTGATACTCCTTTGTGCGTTAGTGATGATCTCAATCAGGTCTTGCGCCAGTGTTATATCGTCTGCGTCATAGTATGAGCCGCCACCGGCTTGCGCGAGTCGCTCCATGAATAGACGCGTGTTGCCTGATGTGTGGAAACCTATTGTATCGATTGTGATATTCTGAATGCCCCCCCAACCATCGTCTGTCATGAGGTCGATATTGTTTGCATAGGTCGCAATCTCATACGCGCAACGATCGCCTGGTATTGTAGAGGATTTATCTTCACCGAAGATGTTTTCTGTACTGCACTCAGTGTCATTATAATGATTGTATCTATTGCAGTTAGGCTCACCATCTGACAGTATGACAATAAGATTCGGTGCGCACCGCATATCCTCTACGCTTACCCCATCTTCCTCAAGTGGAGACTCAAACGATTTTCCATCTTCGTCTTTGAAAGTGACACCAGGTTTAAACCATTTGACAGCATTATCCAGTGCATACACAGTGGGTGTGCCATTTATAGTACGAAGGTTGTCGATCTGCTCAATGAATTCTTTCTGATTTTTACTCTCAGAGATGACTTTGAATGCACCTGAACGTGCATAGACTTCTGGTGGATATTTTACATAGTCATTTTGATTCGACGTATAGCCCAGCAGCGCAGCGTTGACTTTTGCCATATCCTTATCACTGAAAACCTTTTTCAATGCGTTTTTAAGCACCTCATTACGAGACGGGAGACCTTGAGCCCATTCCCCATTTTTATCGTTATTCATACTCCCCGATTCATCTAATACAAATAGGATATTAGGTGGTACGGGATCAAACGGTACATGGTAATAGACCTCGATGTCGTCCGAGAGGGCTATTGGTGAAGTGAGCACAAACAGAATTGCCAGTGTTACGGCAGATAGGGAATGCCAGTGGTTTGATGTGGATTTCTTGGTTATCATGATTTAACTCCTTACTGCCTTATCAGCGCGACTTGCATACTATTGTGTGTCTTGGTGTCACTAACTCCGACTGTTCTAACAGCAACTCATTGCTGGTTGTAGTAATGGAGTTTATCGACGAGTTGCGTATTACTCGGGACACCGATGGCGACAAGTAATTTTAAGATAGTAATGACCACTACTAACTCAACAATGTAAAGCCACACATT
>JASFJX010000644.1:0-3205 GCA_050119385.1 Candidatus Thiodiazotropha sp.
GACCATGGGTAACTTTTTTGCCTGCATCTGGGCGGCAATCTGCTCCAACACCTTGGCGCCGGAAACCTGATGTGGCAGCGCAGTGATAAGGATATCGCCATTCTCACGTTCGTATCGCGCACGCATACGTACCGAACCGCTGCCCTTTTCGTAGATCTTCAACAACTCATCAGCCGGCGTGATGATCTCGGCCTCGGTTGGATAGTCGGGCCCATGGATGTACATCATCAATTCGGCGACACTCGCCTTCGGTGACTCCAGCATATGGATACAGGCATCGACCACTTCGCGCAGATTGTGGGGCGGAATATCGGTTGCCATACCCACAGCTATGCCGGATGTACCGTTGAGTAATAGATTGGGCACCCTGGCGGGCAGGATAGACGGCTCTTTCAGGGTACCGTCGAAATTCGGCTCCCACTCCACAGTCCCCTGACCGAGTTCAGAGAGTAACAACTGCGCATAGGCGGTCAGCCTTGACTCGGTATAGCGCATGGCCGCGAACGACTTGGGATCGTCCGGGGAACCCCAGTTACCCTGACCATCGATAAGGGGGTAACGATAGGAGAAGCTCTGCGCCATCAACACCATCGCCTCGTAACATGCCGAATCACCATGGGGGTGGAATTTACCCAACACGTCACCTACGGTGCGGGCCGACTTTTTGAACTTCGCCGTGGCACTCAGTCCCAACTCCGACATGGCGTAAACGATGCGCCGCTGCACCGGTTTCAAACCATCGCCGATATTCGGCAGGGCGCGATCGAGAATCACATACATGGAATAGTTGAGATAGGCCTGCTCGGTAAACTGGCCGAGGGGTTGTTGCTCTATCCCTTCAAGGCTTTGATCGGTACTGTCAGTCATAAATACTCGTGTCTTGTCTACTGACTTGGAAAAAGGCCAGATCATACGGAAAGCCGTGGTGTTAGGGAATAGCCCGGTGCCGACTTAGAGCAGCGAGGGAGCGGAATTTCAGGAATACCGGGCCGTCAGTCCCGATAGCGGGAGAATAGCAAGAAGAGGGATGCGGGCAGCAGATAGGAGAGACCGGCAATCAAGGCCATGATGGGCATCGTCAACCATCCTGAAATGAGCGCAATCCCTGTTGCAGCGCCGACAACAATCCCCCAAAGCAGCGAGATGAAGAGACCTCTGCTCCACTTCTGGTCCCTCACATAGCTCGATCTTAAGAAATCACCGAACACCTTGATGAACCATAACCAGGCGATCAGGTTGACGACAAAATAGGTAATCCCGGGCGCCTCCCCCAGGAGGATCGACAGGTGAAATAGCAGCTGGCAAGCCAGCATGAGAAAAAACAGCGAGCCATAGCCGACATATCGCAGAGGAGTCACCTTCAGGCGGCTCGGTAAATAGGCAAGCAACAGGGCAAAAAGAAAAAAGGGCAGGATAGCAAACAACAGATTAAAGACCTGCCAACCATCAGCCATTGGGGAGACCGATAGGCTGTGCCACAACGCCGGCAAAAGAGAGACCCCACCTCCCGCTGACAGTAACCTGACAGGGGATTGTGTCAGCCAATGCCAGAGGGGAATCTTGCGGCTACGATCGATATTGGCGGATGATGGGATTGTGATACACATGACAGGCACATCTGAGCATCCTCAAACACCCCTCGCCATGATTTCCATCAATACGCATGATTCAGACGTTAAACCACCGCCTGCCGGCCTGCATGTGCCTAAACATCATGTTTAGTTAGGACTTATTGATCATCCTCCGCATCAGGCAGGGCTGCCTTGCGGAACACCGGCAGGTCCGGACCCTGCTTTTCCTCCAGTTCGACTTTCTCGATCTTTTCGAAACGGTTGGTGATCTTGCGTGCCGAGACGTTAACGTCGCTGACATCCTGGTGGGCCTGACCGATATGTCTGGCCAGATTGTCCATGCGGTTTTGAAAACGTCCAAAGTCTTTCGACAGGGCTCGAAGATGCTCCTGGATGATATGCACCTGCTCCCGAGTGGCGGCGTCCTTGAGTACCGCACGGGCCGTGGTGAGAATTGCCATCATGGTGGTCGGTGACACCAGCCAGACCCGTTTGCGGAACGCCTCTTCCACCAGCTCGGGAAAGTGGGCATGAATCTCAGCGAACACGGCCTCCGCAGGAATGAACATGACCGCCCCATCGGATGTTTCCCCCGGAATGATGTAGCGGGAGGCGATGTCCTCCATATGTTTTTTGATATCGCGGCGGAACTGCCGCTGCGCCTGAGCCCGCTCAGATTCCGCCAGTTGATCGTCCAGCATACGCTGATAGGCCTCCAGGGGGAACTTGGCATCGATCACCACATTGCCGGTGGGTTCGGGTAGAAACAACACACAATCCGCCCGCCGACCATTGCTCAGGGTCTGTTGCAGCGCGAAACCCGTTTCCGGCATCACATTGCGCACCAACGCCGATAGCTGAACTTCGCCAAAGGCACCGCGGGAGCGTTTATCCGCAAGCACTTCCTGCAGACTGACCACATTGGTGGAGAGCTCGGTGATCTTTTTCTGCGCCTCATCGATACGGGTCAGGTGCGAAAGCACTTGGTTGAAGGTCTCGGTGGTCTTTTCAAATCCTTCATTAAGGCGCTTCTCCACTTGACCGCTTATCTCCTTGAGCCGATTGTCGGTCGTCTCGGTCAGACCCTGCACCTTTTTACCCAGATTGTCTGCATGCTGGGACAACGCCTCAGCCACCTGCTTACGCACCTCACCCATGCCGGATTGCAGGGTTTCGTGCTGCTGCCGCATAGTCTCGAGTTGACGTTCGTCGAAGGCCTCGCGGTGGCGCATCAGGGATTGTGCCAGGGACTCTCGTAACTCCCCGAGTTTCTCCTGCTGTAGCAACCTGCCCTCGCCCAGGCTATTCGTCACCGCCTTTTTCAACCCCTCAAACTGCCCCAGCAGTTCCAGCCGCAAACGCCCGGTGTCCTCGGAGAGGTGTTGCTGCATCTCCCCATAGCGTCGCTCCATACCCTGATATAGCTTGTCCGCACGTTCCATTTGGGTCTGTTGCATGCCATGCAGCAGGCGCTGCTGGGCCAATGTGCCGCGGGCGACCCTGTCTGCCATCAAGTCGCGCAATTCGCTCTGTTCCCTGGTGTAGTGGCGCTCCAGCTCATGCAACGCTTCCAGCAGTGTCTGCTGATGGTGGATGCGGGCGCGCTGTTCACGCTGCTGTGTATCGAGCAGCCG
>JASFJX010000645.1:0-3205 GCA_050119385.1 Candidatus Thiodiazotropha sp.
TGTTCAGGCTTTTGTGTAAGGCGCAGTTTTAGCTTATTAAGTGTTTCAGTACGAATGCCAGGTCCCTGATAGAGTGCACGGATCTGCAGAATGTAGTCATGACAACGCATGGCTAACAATATCACTCTTGATTCTGCAGCACCAGCAGCGACACCAGCAAAATAAACAGATATAAAAGCCGAAATAAAGAGTGTATAGATAAAACTGATATTTTGTAACTCGATGTCAAAAAGGTTGTCATGAATTGGTGAGTTAAGTTGCCAGTAATACACCAATAGATAAATGTAAATAATGAGAGAAATTAGACATGATTTACAATTTTTGCTCTGTCCATATGGCGAAGAATATAAAGTAACTAAAACAAGAAGAGTAAGGGTAACTATAATCCGCAGTAAATCAGATGCATTGTCAGCATTTGATAGGGAGATTATTGTAAAAAATAAACACATTGAAGCAAAAGTCAGCCATGGGAGTAGATTTAACCATGTAAAATTAATCTTTTTATCTCTAACATTTATTGTGTTATTGTGGACGAGGCAGCAGCTATATTGAATAATACACATCGGATATTCCTTTTTCCTACTTTCTAGATCTCCCTGATTTCTGCTTCACTAATGTTCTATTATACGTCTACTCATAGATATACTAAACATGGTCTAATTGTCATAAACAATGAGAATAATCGTAATAGAGTATTGTAACTATGATTAACTGTAAAAAAGCATACTGTTTGTATAACGTATCATAAGCTAAGCGGATGATTTTATATGAAACGACTAGGATGTGTAGATTCATAGTAAATCATCATGATGCAGTCAAGTATGCATTGTTGTTTTCGGTACAACAGCATAGATATATAAACATGGCAGCAGCCTGATATGCGCGACAAGAATACACGATATATGTGCAGAAAACATAGAAACTCTATTTATAATAACCATGATGAATTATGCGATTATCATACAGTCAACTAGAGGGTTAATTATTTCGATATAGTCACAAAACGAAAAATGATTTAATGTGATAAGAAAAATCACAAAAAATTATGCCAAATAAGGGCAAGCTTACCATAAATTATCTGACTATAGTGTGGCAGAAAGCATTGAGACTATAGAGATATGCAGCTTAAGCAAATTAAACGTGCAAATATAGGGTTATTGGTACATGCTTCCCTATTGCATACATATGGTTATAGTATCTGTAGCAGACAGTAGGTGAGCTAAAGGCAGGAGAGGTGTTAAGTGTAATTCAATGCAAAATGTATGGTTAAATAGCTGATAACAACTAACAAAAAAATAAAAATACTTACAATAATTATAAAATGAAGTGAAGTAATAATATTCGTCTGTATCAGATAAAATATATCACACAAAGCATATAACAGGACGAATTTACAAATCAGATAGCGTTTAATAATAAGAAAACATAAATTCACACATCCTAATCTGATGTTACTATTGCCAGAAGTCTTATCAATTAACTATATTGCGATGCTATATTCACAATTTGTTAATTTGTGACGCAGTATAAAAAATGGAAAGGTTACAGAGGGGTTATAAGGTATGGGATGTCATGCGACATTATGTCGCTTTACAATCTAGCATAATCAAGTCCATGATCAGGCAGCATGAATAATAAGGGTAAAAAGAGTGAAAAAGTAAATCGTAAAACACCCATGCTTTCAAGGGATATATCTAGAGTTCATAACAGGTACATTACTGCTCAAATACATGAAAACATAATTGTAAAAATGACAATATATAATCAGTAAGGATATAAAAATTTCTCTAAGCATGGATCGCTGTTCAATAAAGGATTCTTAGTATTAAACATAGGATAATTATTAGGAGTGGATACGGAGTTATGTCTTCTGCGAGAAATTACTCATCATCAAAAAAACAAGGGTATGAGCCGGTTGCGATCATTGGTGCCAGTTGTAAATTCCCTGGTGATATCGATGACATCAACAATATTCAGGAATTTGCATCCTTCCTAGAGCGTGGAGGAGATGCAGTAAGGCCAATACCTAGAGATCGATGGAATATTGACTATTTTTACAGTAAGGACGAGAACGCAAAGGGTCGATTATTCGTCAAGCAGGGTTCATTTCTGCGTTGGGATTTTCGTAATTTTGATGCAGCTCTGTTCGGCATATCACCGAAAGAGGCGTCAATTATGGATCCACAACAACGCCTTGTGCTAGAGGTGGCTCTTGAATGCCTGCACCATGCCAAGGTAGATTTTGATGCACTGGTAGGTTCGACCACTGGGGTATTTATTGGAGGATTCATGCTGGACCATCTGGCGGGTTCGGCCCATAGTAACGGTCGTGAATGGATTGGCGCTCACTCAGCCACCAGCGCCACGATGACCATGTTGTCGAACCGTCTATCCTACACCCTAGGGTTTCGAGGTCCGAGCCTTACTGTTGATACAGCCTGCTCATCGTCACTGGTGGCAACCCATCTTGCTTGTCGCGCGCTGCAGAACCGTGATGCAGATATGTGTTTGGCAGGTGGGGTTAACTTCATGCTTCGCGCTGAGACGATTATGATGCTGTGTAAGGGGCAGTTCCTGGCTCGTGATGGTCGTTCGAAGAGCTTTGATATCTCGGCTGACGGATATGGTCGCGGTGAAGGTTGTGGCATTGTCGCACTGAAGCGCTTGAGCGATGCCATAGCGGATGATGATGACATCCTATCTGTCATCATCGCATCCGGCTGTAACCAGGATGGGGCAACACCAGGCATTACAGTGCCGAGCGCCGAAGCACAAGCTATTCTGATGAAACGTGTTTATGAGCAGGCGGGTGTATCGGCCAAAGACATCGATATGTTTGAAGCCCATGGTACAGGCACGACTGTCGGCGACCCACTAGAGGTGCAGGCAATACGTTCGGTTATCGAGGAACAGGGTGCAGATCAGCAAATAGCATTAAGCTCGGTTAAAGCTGGATTGGGACATCAGGAGGCGGCGGCGGGTGTTGCTGGCCTGCTAAAAGCGAGTATCAGTGTAAAAGAAAAAAGGGTAGGCCCCCAGGCTTGGTTGGATACCATCAACCCTAAACTGAAGCTGGATAAGACAAATATGACAATAGCCCAAGGGGCTCCACTCGACATAGGCAGGCCGAATTGTCCTGTGTTGGCAGCAGTTAACTCTTTCGGATATGGCGGAACCAATGCACATATAATGGTGGCTAATCATG
>JASFJX010000646.1:0-3191 GCA_050119385.1 Candidatus Thiodiazotropha sp.
AAACTTTGTTATATGGCTATCCATGCCGAGCTTGTTTTGATCCGTAAAACTATCTCAGGTCACTATCTATTCCAGTCAAGGTGAAATAACCTACTTGATGTAATCTGATCATGCAGAGCAGGTTAGAATTTTCGTGTAATAGACGAGCCGCTAGCGTAAATGCAAAGGCAATGGTTACCCAGTGAAATATTCACTAGACATTTAATCGTAATTAGTTTAAGCGCGGCGCGCTACAAGTCATGCAGGCGAGTCTGATGTGATCACCAGTCTGCGGCCTTTTACCAATTACCCGTTCAGGATATAGACTCTCTCTAACCGATCGTGTGGATACACGAGGGCTACATCAGGCTACATGGAGGGCGACATGGGCATCTGGGCTACATGGACATCCACTCTAAAAAAGGACTGATCATATTGAGTAGTGCTATTTAGAGTAGGAGTCTACGTAGTCTTCTCTATAACCGACCACCTTGTTCGATTGTTTGGGATCAAGCGCCCCCTCCTGCCTCGCACTAGACCTGATTCATACGTAGCAGATACTCCTGCATACCGTTTCGCAACAGCATCGAACGTTCAACATGCAGACCTACGGTATGTTTTTCCAGATCACTGTAGCTGTAACGCGGCGTCTTGCGCACAGCCGGATCATGATCCAATCGTACAACCTTATCTTCTCCGGTTACACTGTAACGTTGTGGATGTTGAGCCATGTTGGCGTCCGCTGAATGGATATAGGCGTGCAACACAGCGGTGGGCGCCATGATGACGGCAAGATGAGTGGCGAAGGCCTTCAACAATGGCAGGCTGAGATAGTTTAGCAGGTCCCAGCACAGCACCGTATCGACCTTCTCGATACCAGTATCGCCAATCAACTTTTGCACCTCTCGCAAGAGAAGTTCGAAATCTTGCGTTTTTTCGCTGAGTACACTCAACGCCTGAGCCGCGTTGGCCACCAGAATACGACAACGTTTACCTTGCAGCAGCGACAGAATGCCTGAACTAATCGCCCCAAGTTCAAGAATTACATGACGTGAGCTGCTATCGAACTGCGCGGCCACTTCACAAAACAAGGGCGAGGAGAATGGTTCACCACCACCATACGCTGATGCTGGCTTTGATGAGGCCTGATTGTCTGGCATCATGGCCTCACATTAGGCATGTGACTGTCGCAAACCCGAGTGCGTTGATTCGCATCCTCACGCTCACCGAACAACTCATGTTGCTCAACCAGCAGAGCCAGTTTTAACCTTGCCGCTGCCGGATGCAGGTTTATCGATCTTGGGCTGCTTGGCAATCTCGGCGGCCTTGGAATTGCTGGACGGCGGCTCCGGTTTGGTCATTGATGAAGCAGCGCTGGATTTACCGAAGGATTTATCGATCATTTCTTGATCCATATCGATGCTACCCTTGAATCGACAGCCCTCTTCGAGACTTACCTTGGGCGAGACGATATTGCCATGGACATTGCCTGTATTACGGATGGCGACGCGCTCCGAGCCGTAGAGGTCGCCCTTGACCTCACCCTCAACGATAACACTCTTGGCGAGCACATTGGCGTCGACCTTGCCCTGAGTGCCAACGGTAAGCCTCTTCTCCTTAAGCTGTATGGTGCCGGTCACCTTGCCCTGGATTATCAGGTTCTCTTCGCCGCTGAGATCACCATTGATCTGGATGGAAGGACCGATGACCGCCGCCTCGCGAACTTGGGATCTAGGTTCAGGTGTTTTCGCGGCTTGCCTGTCTTCAAAGGTGGCGTAGGTATCGCCTTCTTTACTGGTTTCTCTTTTGCTTCGATCGAACATAATCAAACTCCTTTTTCACTATCGTATCTGGAGGGTATGTATATCGTGGCCGTTAGGCACGAAACATATTAAGACTACCGCAGGATGGCGGAAGTAAAAGAGGCATGGGTCTCACTGGGTGAGCTCACTTCTTACCTTGACGGAACCTGGAATAGAGGAAGGATATTTATGATTTTTATAATAATTTTATTATCAGGCGTCCTCTACTTGACTCCCCTTACTTGGCTTCCCTGACTTGGTTTCATGATTATACTACTGAATGCGATGCCCAGCTAAAACAGTAAATCAGCAACATGCCTAGGATCAACCCATTTCTGACACTCGTAACAATCAAGGTTCGTGAAATGCCTATAGTTACATGCAAAACTTTGCCCTACCAAATCCTAACCAATTGAATTATCTAGCGCTTTCAGGGGTTCACCTTTTTATTGCGTAAAAATATTCAGGTAAAATTAAGATGAGATTTCCATGAGAGAACGGCCATTTTATTCGCAAAACGATCAGGAATGCCCGGCTGGATGTCATACCGCCATTTTCTTTCTGATCTACGGGCGAGACGATTCCGGGACAGTTCATCAATGTAGAATCAGATAACGAATTTTTATCCTTATACTCAGGCAAAAACGAGACCCCCTTCTCAGTTTGTTCTAACAACCGCCTTCAAAATAGCTACAATTCTGCTACTGCAGTGGACTGTTCAAGGTGAAATAGGCGGTGGACAAGACGAATTCGTTTGATAGCAAGAGGGCGCGGCAGGTTTATTCTATCGGGCCTTCACCAAGTCATGTGGGTAATCCGCATCATCTGAAACCCTCTGGATAAAGATCCAGCCCGACAAGATGAAAGTAGAAAGCTGTTTTGAACCGCTCATTACTCTGGAATCCGCGGCGACGAACCTTGATCACCTTGATCTTGCTGTTGTTGCTCTCTGCATGACCATTGTTGGCCTCAATGACAGCTGCATTAAGAATGCCCCGCTGGTTTTTGTTGATCAACCTCGCGATTTTCTTTATCGGCTCCAGCCTGCTGTGTATCGCCGAGCTATATCAATGCTCCCACCCTTTCTCTGCCCAAGCCCGACTGATGTAATGCCACAAGGACATGGCATATTCTTTAATGGCCCTGGCATGTGCGGTTTTCAAAGTGCTCACGCGCAGTACCTTGAACGCACACGACTATTTACTGCTCATATTCTCTGGACTGCTCTGCCAAGTGTTCTTAATGCCCTTGAACATGCCTTCGCCCATTTGCTGCGATTTCTTGCGCTCATGATGGCATACTTCGCCAAAGTGTTATCAGGAAGACTTATACAATGAATAAGTAACAAAGCGGTAAGGATGACATAAAGCCAGATTTTTTACGGATCTCTTTTCATAGGCTAGTTCCCGA